>JAYUEN010000251.1:0-1587 GCA_043739185.1 Bdellovibrionales bacterium | reverse complement strand
CGACTCCGAAAATTCTCTGAGCTGCAAAAAGCAGGATTGCAATTTGAGTTAAATTCCAGATGACGGGTGCAGAATATGAGAGAAAAAATTTTGCATGGGTATTGAGAACGCCAAGACACCAAGCAGATAAAACCAAAACGGCAGTGCCAGGAAATAGTATTTGCACGAGCTCAATGGTAAGCTTAAGTGTTTCACCCGAAAATCCCGGCGCAATGAGAGGAATAAAATAGGGCGCAAATAAAACTCCGAAGAGGCTTAGGGAAAATACCACGCCAAAGAGCAGCCAGAAAATACTACTCGCAAGCTCATTGGCTTCTTTTACTTTTTCTTGAGCGACCAATTGCGCATACACCGGAATAAAAGAAGCCGACAAAACTCCTTCTCCCAATAGGTTTTGTAAGAAATTAGGAATTCGGTAAGCCGCCTTAAAGGCGTCTGCCATAAAGGAGTTTCCGAAATAGTGAGCGATTGCGCGCTCCCTTATAAATCCAAAAATGCGACTTAAAAAAATCCCGCTTGCAACCAGAAGCGCATGCCTGCTTGTTGAAGAATTTTTCATTGGTGAATAGAGAAAACGGGCGCACTTACTGGCAGGCAAGTTCCCGATTGCCCCGAAATAATTTGATCTGGATCAACTGCAAAAACAATTCGACCATTAATAGGGATGGCTTGCAATTTTGCTCCACTGCTCGAACTACTAATGGTCGATGGGGCTTGTACAACTGAACTCGTTGATTTTCCGGCGACCGAACATCCCGTCGTTTGTTGATCAATCACTGAACTTCCTGTGCAAACCGAATTGATACTTAAGAAGATCGGAACCACTTCATTTCCGGTTGGACTGGCGGCGCAATTACTTGAAAGACTCAGTCCGATCGCCTGAGCACTTTGTGTGATATTGGCTGGCCAGTTGATATTGGTATTTGTACATGGGCTGACATTGGCACTTCCTCCAGCTGAACAAACATTGTCGGGAGCAGCGTAGGTGCCAACTTGCCAAGTTAATTGAATTTGATTGGCGACCACTAATACAATACACCCCAATCGATTCGGCACCGAGCCCGCTCCTAAAATTGGAGCCGATACAAAATTCGAACTTTGAGGAGTTTTAGAAAGCGGAAGACTTGAAATGAGGCCGGTCTGACAAGAAGGATCACTCGTCATAAAAACTCCGTAGAGCGAAACTCCGACATTTGAAATATTGCCTCTTGGTAAACTTGCATTTGCTTGGGAAATTCCAATAATGAAAACCAAAATCCATTTCATTACTGGACACCACCTTGAAAAAGCACTCCCTTTAAAGGGGGTCCCAATGACTCGCTACACGAGAAACTTAAAAAAGCGCAAGTTACTATAAAAAGAAAAGCCGAGACTATAAGTTTGGAATGTGTTGATAACATGAAGCAATCATATCGCAAGCGAAATGGTCTGCAAGATTAATTTCAGAGGAGCCTTTATTTCTTTTCAATGCTTCCGATTGCCTTACCACTCTCATCTAAGTTCACAATGTCACCTGGTTTTACTACTTTTTCGGTAGGCTTTTGTCCCGGATATGGCTCAAAACTAATGACTCTTCCCTGGCCATTA
>JAYUEN010000250.1:0-1588 GCA_043739185.1 Bdellovibrionales bacterium | reverse complement strand
CCGCTACTCCAGTACCCCTTGCGCAATCGCTTTAAAAATTCATCAAATTTTGAACATCACAGACAGGTTCAAATATGGGTTTTCACCCTCTCGTCGCAAGTCCCCAAACTATCAGTGGTTTTTCTAATTCTAACAAACCTCGGAACGAGTCTCATTTTGAGACATCAACAAATTCTAAAGTTAGTCATCCCCGCAATTATGCGTGAGCTGAAAAGGATTTATATGAACGAAAACAATGGCAATACAACCTTGGGTAACGGTCTTGAAATTAAAACTGTTCTACAAACTAGAAAGGTTTACTTGACCAGTGATAGAAGGCTCGAAGTCTACAACCATTTGCTAGCTACCAAGCTGAATAAACATTTAAAAGTGTACGACGATGGAAAGTATCGGTTTCGCTCCGGCGAGGAAGCGGTGTTTAGACTATTGCCAGCAGAAATTAATTTTATTCTAACCAAATTCTTAACTAAGAAGCCCAGGAAATCCAAATGCCAAGTCATTAAAATAGTTGGTGAAAAATGAGCCGACTCTCATTTCACATTGCCGAAGATTTTGTGTCAAAATTTTCGATTACGGTCTCGATTTCACGTTATTCACCAAAAGCTTCAGCATTAGCAAAAAAGTGTTCACAAATTTATCCAATGGACTTTGGTGGATTCTATACTGTAACGGCGAGCAATATAATAGATGCGGCCAAGAGTCTTGGAGTTCAGGCTAAACTTCTCCCAGACGGTGATGCCCAGTTAGCAATTAGCGCCGAGGAATTTAATGGGCGAGAGTACATAGGTGCTTTTTCAGATGAATTTATATGCATCCATGGTGCGGCACCTTACAGTTTTGTTGATGATCTACCGACCCATAGGCCTGTTAAAAAACCTTGCTGTAAGCAATGTCATGGCGGCATTGAGCGCCCAAACGAGCTGGAAGTAGAACAAGCAAAACGATATTTATTAAATGGGCATCAAATACCTCTCACTAAACTTCAAAAAATGGAAGCAGAAGACCGGAAAATAAAAATCATAAAACCTGGTGCGGGGGCGTTGATATTGGCGGCCCAAGCTCTCGGCCTAAAGACAATTGTTCCGTTCAGTGGTGGATACCACATCAGTTTGCCCACAAAAACAGAGAGTCAAATCGAAATCCTTAAAAAGGAAGCCGCCGTCAACAAAAAATTTGTGAAGACTGTGGGTAACGCTTGAAAACGCCAGCGCTACCGACTAATAATCCGAAGCAGGTCTTTGAAATTCATTTGGTGGATAGAAACAGGCTTGCCGAAATTTTGAGCCTTGCCCCAAGTACCATCAGTAAAATGATGGCTGAAGATGGGCTGCCTCATTATAAAATTGGCAAGGCCTGTCGGTTTAAAGTGTCGGAGGTCATGGCGTTTCTGGAGAATAGGAAACGACCATGAAAGAAAAGTTTAATCCCAATAAATTTTTAGGGAAAAGAAAAGCATTTGCAGTCGCTGGGCATCCAAATATCAGGCGGATTTATGTCTGGGACAAAGTAAAACAGAGATATGTTGACCCGCCCAGAGGAAATAAATTTGAAGCCCGAAGTTCTGGTAAGATATCTGGAAAGAGAGAAG
>JAYUEN010000249.1:0-1593 GCA_043739185.1 Bdellovibrionales bacterium | reverse complement strand
CTCACTCGGCTTCATCTCGTGTTGTCATTCACACCGCATCTCCCACGCCTCTATACATCAATTTATTGATGTCGGCGCAAAATCCGCTATGTGTCTGACTCCCCCTCAAAAGTGCCTCGCCGGTTTCTGTAGTTTCCATAACTTAAGTCACTTGACCCTGTTGCAATTGCAACAGGCCCGCAACAGGGGATTAAAAATATTAGCTCAATATAAATCTGCCATTATTACGATTACAAAATACCAAATCACTATTTTGATTTTGAAATTTTTCAATTTGGCAAAAGAATATTTTTGGATCAAATGTCGCCGCCGCTTCGAGTTCAGCTTGGCGGAGCGTCCTTTCAATTCCTACATTCTCACAAACGTAGAGAACCGCCTCAATATTTGAGGACAGGTAGTAATCCCTCATTTTTCTGACATACCTGGAAACGCTCTTGGCGCTACACTCAAATTCAAAGGCCACATTAAGCCGACCCACCTTGGTATCCAGAACCAGAGCGGCATCAGAATTAAGCCGAGAAAACGCTTGAAACTCTTCTGAACTTTGAAAGTATTCACAAGCTTGCAGAACATTTTCTGGAAGATATTTAACCAGCATCTTTGTTTGTTCCAGCCGTGATCTCAAATCAACCAGACAAATATCATGAGCTACTGAATCACTTTTAAAAGATTCCTCTGTTATTGGATATTCGTACTTATTTCTGAATATCTCAAAGCCTTTGTCCTCCAATCCAAACGCCGCTACCGTTCTATTAATTTGACCGACATCTTTTTTTACAATGTATCTTTCAATCAGGAGTTTTTTTAATCGCCGCTCGACATTCTGGCGAGTAAGGCCGCGAAAGAGTTTCTTGCCAATCTGATCTCGTGTTGCCACCCGCTGCTCAAATAGGAATTGCAGAATCGAAAGGTCCCTTGGGTTCAACACCAAATGAGGTCTGCGATGATTCAGGCCGGATTCCCATTTTTAGTGAGTTCTTTGATCCTCGTTTTTCCCCCGGCTTTAGGTATTGAAACATCCAGCATAGGACCAAAGCATCCTCCATCATCGGTGGCCATTTTTTCCAACAGGGCTTTGCATTCCAAATCCAATTCCTCCTCTGAGAGAAACGGTGTCTGAACTTCAAGAAATTTATTCCCGCCATTCCAAATCGCTCGGCCTTTGATGTCAGGAAGCGCATAAGCATCCACATTTCCGAGAGCAGTGTTAGAACCTGCATGGGTGGACATCTTAAATGCAATTCGCCCATTTAGATTTTCAAGGGTCTTAGTATCCAGAGATTCCTTCACCGCCTTTTGAGTCGCCATAATGATATGAATGGCGGCGGCTCTGGCAAGCTTCGCCAATTCATCCGTCAACTCTCGGGCTTCCGATACAATTTCTTTTTTAGAGCTTTGGCTTGAAACTTTTCCGTACAGTACCGACGCCTCGTCAACCGCCAGCACAATCAAATCCATTTTGTGAACGAAGGGGTCAATCCTTTTGATTCCTTGTTGCTCCATAAAAACAAATCGCCGGTGCATTTCTTCTCGGATCTTCTTTAATACTTGAACGGCCTCCATCTCATCTTTTGCCACTCGCACATTTGGAAG
>JAYUEN010000248.1:0-1595 GCA_043739185.1 Bdellovibrionales bacterium | reverse complement strand
CTCCTAATAAGGTGCTCCTATCTCATTAGCTGGCCTGGTGGGTAAACCTGGAGGGAACATGGCGCCTAGAATTAAGAATATTTTAAGAAAAATTATTGTGATTTCTGCGCCATTCATTGATCTTTTAACTTTTTTTCCGACTCTTGTTGCTTGTTATTGGATGAAAACAATTCGCAACGTGGGTATCTCGCGTTTGGCTCTAGCGCGGAAAGCATTTTCATTCAGTGGAATCTATCCGATCCGGGATCATTACTATGAGCCTCTCTTTAGAACTTCACGCCTTCGTCATTCTTTAAGGAAAGATCGGTTTTTACCGGGGATTGATTGGAGCCTTCAAGGGCAAAAAGAGCTTTGCCAGAAGTTTCAATTCAATCAAGAAATTTTGCAGATTGAAAAGAACCCTCTAAGCACCACCCAGTATTCGTTCGAGAATGACACTTTTAAGGCCGGTGACTCGGAATTTCTTTTTAATATGATCCGCCACTTAAAGCCGGCGCGTTTAATCGAAGTCGGAAGTGGGAATTCGACTTTGATGGCTATTGAAGCCACTCGACAAAACAAATTAGAAAATAAGAATTACAAATGCGATCATATTTGTATAGAGCCTTTCGAGCGGCCTTGGTTATCAAAATTGGAAATCAAACTGGTTAGAGAGTTAGTTGAAAATGTAGATAAAAGTATTTTTAAGACACTCCAGCAGAACGACATTCTGTTCATTGATTCTTCCCACATGATTCGGCCTCAAGGTGATGTCTTGTGTGAATACCTTGAGATTCTGCCTATTTTAAATGCCGGTGTTTATGTGCATGTTCATGATATATTTTCGCCGAAAGATTACCTCACGGAGTGGCTCGAGACTGAGATGAAGCTATGGAATGAACAATATTTGCTTGAAGCATTTATGTCGCATAATCAAGATTTTAAAGTTGTTGGAGCTTTGAATTTTCTTAAATATCATGGCGGGCCAGCGCTTTCATCTTGTTGTCCCGTGTTTGCAAAAAATCCTGAAAGTTATGAACCCGGTTCTTTTTGGATCCAAAAAACAAAAGGCCTCTAAAAAAATAATCTAGTAAAATTCGGTCTCGTTAAAAAAACCAGTCCCTGGGGACTTGCGAGTGTACTGTTCGGGGATACAAGAGTAAGCCGCGTCAAGATCATTCAACCAGTTGAATCTTATCAGATGCCAGAGGGCGGCCACGCCGTCTTTCCAATTTATTTTTTTCCCCTGCAGTTTTGATCTGGGGAAATACCGAATTGGAATTTCTCGCAACCGGGCCTGCGTTTTTGCAACATAGGCCGTTATTTCAACTTCGATCCCAAATCGCTGAGATCTTAAGTTCATAGCTTTCAGTAAATCGGCGTTGAATATTTTGTAACAAGTTTCCATATCCGTTAAATAAAGTCCCGACATCAGATTACTGAGTAAAGTCAAAAACCGGTTGATCAAGTAATGGTAGGTTCTTCGAACTTGCGTGCTGTCTTTTTTAAATCGACTGCCAAAAACAACATCTGCTTCGCCATTGATCAAAGGCAGCAAAAGTTTAGGCACGTCATAGGGAGTATATTCAAAATCAGCATCCTGGATCATGATTAAT
>JAYUEN010000247.1:0-4965 GCA_043739185.1 Bdellovibrionales bacterium | reverse complement strand
AATAAAAATTTAGAACGAGCTATGAACAAATCATAAAAGTGCGGACATTAGAGTTTGAAGCTCTGTCGGATCTAGCTCCATTCCCCTTGGCATACGCTTAGACTCATTTGGTACATGAATCTAGAGGCAACTAGACTCTAGTGAAACTGTTTAGTTCATTTTCAAATTTGCCAAATCTCACTTGTGATGCGACAGAACCTCACTAGACCAAGGGCCGATTTCAACCAGAACTTTTACATTTTTTTACAAATAAAATACCAGACTTTCGATTTAGGCCTCACCTTTAGTCGTGAGTTGCCGATGAGATATTCAAGGTGGGCACCAAAAATGAGACGACAACAGCGTACTTTAATTTCAAATCTTTTTTATACACTTTTACTATTAAGCTTTCAAAGTTGTACGGCAGTGAATTTTGCTTCTAATGCCTCCTCGCCAACAGCTGCTCCTAGCATTAATGCTGGTAATTCTAATATTCCACCCATTGTTGGCGGTAACTGCAGCCTCTCTAATGTTCGGGTGCCAGTGAATATTTTATTTGTTGTTGACCGCTCGGGATCGAATGTTGAAGAAACTCAAGACGGTGGATTAAAAGTCTGTGATGATCCCAATTCAGGAATTTGCGCTCCGGCAACTGATCCCAAAAAGAGTTTTAGGGGAGATTCTATCAACAATTTCTTCAAAGCCAATCAAGGAAATTCCTTATTAAAATGGGGTTTTATTGGTTTCAACGGGGTTAGCACGGATTCATATATTACGGATGCTTCAACCGGAACCTTTGGCGATGCCAAAGCCATGCAAACTGCAATCGATCAATTCTACGCCAAAGACGATGAAGACGGCACGCCCTATCTTGCAGCACTTTCTGAAGCCAAACAAATTATAGCCGGGGACCCCGGAATAAAATTATCAGGAATCAAAGCGCCAATTTATCAAATTATTTTTCTCTCGGATGGTCACCCAACCGATGCCGTCAATAGTGATGGAAGTGTTGATCTCGTGAGTATCAATGCTGCGATCTCAGATATTACGAGTATGGCACCTCATCGCATTTTTATGAGTACGGTTTACTACGGTACAATAAATGAAGCGATTGCAGCAAATACTCTTTCGAATATGGCAGGCGCAGGTGGTGGTCAATTCGTTAACGTTGATACAGGAAATATCAGTTCGATCTCGATAAATAATTTGATTACCATCCCGTCCGGTGATTGCAAACCAAAATAAAACATAAGACCAACACATCAGGAGCCGGCAAAAATTATGCGCAAATCAAGACGAGAATTTTTGAAATATTCGGGTACTTTGGCATTGGGTAACTTTTTAGTTCAAAGCCCCTTTGCTTTGGCAAACGCCAAAACAAAATCAACAAATAATTATTGGATACTCTCAAGCAGCGGCCAAACTTATAAAACTAAGAATACCGAAACTGCAAAATCTGAATTCGGAATTCTTCGCGCTTATAATTGGGAAACAAAAGAGCGCATTGAGATTAATATTCCATTTTTTGGCCATGAATTGCTAGCCAGTCCAAAAGACCCTCACCTTGCGGTTTCTGCTTTGAAGTGGGGCGAGCAGGCGTGTCTTGTGGATCTCAAATCTAAAAAGCTTTTGCAAACAATCAAATCTCCCAACGGAACTCGATTTTTCGGTCACTGCATTTGGTCTAAGGACGCAAAGTTTATTTATATGTCAGCCCAAAACGATCTGGCTGCAAAAGGAGAAGTCTTAGTTTATAACGGCGAGACCTTGAAACTCATTGAACAAATTGACTCTGGCGGAATGTTCCCGCATCAACTTATTTTTTTATCAAATCAAGAATTAATGATACTCAATCAATCTACCTTTATTGAGCCCCAGAAAAAGACGGCCTCTACCTTCGGAAATATTGATCTTGAGAAAAATAAACTCTCAAAAACAATTGGGCTAACTCAAATCGGCTTTTCGCATTTCATTCAGGATCAAAAACATAATTCATTTTATGTCGGAGGTGTTAACAACAAATCCGAAACTTCGCCTGGAGATAGCATATTAGACAGACTCTCAGACTCCCTCAGTTCTCCCGTTGAAATACCCAATTATAATTCCGGAAAACCACTTGGTGAAGTCTTAAGTCTGCGAATTTCTGAATTCAATCCCGCACTTTTAGCCTATACGGTTTCAGAAGCCGGTTATTTAGTCCTTTATGATCTTGATAAGAAAAGCGTTCTTCTTACGGACAGAACTATTAAGAGCACCAAGGGCATTTGTTTTTCTAAAACCCAATCTGATATTTTATACGTCAATGATTTCGAACATAGTATTCATAAATTTAAAATTAAAAATTCTAAGGGAGTATGGAGCCTAAAGCATCTTGAAAAAGCAATTAATCTTGGCAATAGCTCACATCTCAATCTTACTGAATGGACTTAGTAGGCCCATTTCTTGAAAATCTCTGAAAGATTTTTACCAGATGCCCGCTCCATACTTTTTTGAAAATCTGATGTCTCAACGGATTGGTACGCATACTTCGTAGTGTAATTTCGCACACCTAACCAAAAACTCTTCTCTCCTATTTCAGATCTTAGGGCGTCCATAAATAGCGCCGCCTTACTATAAACAATAGCTCTCTGAATCCCAAGCGACGGAAAGTCGCCAGCGAAAGTCAGGGGCACATCAAATTGAGCCTCAATTGCCCGCTGCCACCTTTTTTTAAAAAGTTCGAGCTCTCGCTTATAAGCTTCTTTTCCCCAGCGCTGCTCTTTGTAAGCTGCGGTCATAAATGTAGTAATACCTTCATTTAACCAAACTTGTTTCCAGGTTTTGCAGGTCAATAAATTTCCCCACCATTGATGAGAAAGCTCGTGTACAAAAGACCAATCTTCCTGGGGATCGGTTAATATCGGATCCAATTCTTTATTTCCGATAGTAGCAAAAGCATTGTCTTCTTGCGCCTCGCTATTGGGAACAAGAACTTGGGTATAGGTAGCATGTGGCAATGGCACTCCAGATTTTTCCTCGAAAAATGAAAGCGCCTTTGAAGTATCTTTAAATTTTAGCAGCAAAGATGCCTGGCTATCTACTACACCTAGTAGTCGTAACTTCGTTTTAGTTGGTAGATAAGCTTCATTGAAAAGACCTGCGGCAAAACCAAAAATATAAGTCGAATAGGGCTTTGCCTCTTCCCACTTTTGGCGCTTTTGGGTTTGCGATACTTTTGTTTCAGAAATGAACTCTCCACTTGCGGTGGCTTTATAATTTTGCGGCAGGATCAGTTCAATTTTAAATTTAGCTTTTGCTCCGGGATTTTCATCGCAGATCATCCAGAAACACGTAAAATATCCGGAGTATACAAAATCATCCCCCCAGACAAGGCCCTTACTTGGATTCCCATGGTAAATTAAATTTAATTTTAACTTTTGCTCTAGGCTGGATGTGCTGGACACTACCAATTTGTCACCAAGAACTTCTAACTTAGCAGCCTTACTGTTCACTTTCATTTCGTCAATTATGAGGCCGTTAAGTGGAAAGGAAGCTTGCCCAGAAAATTTTAGAATGATTTCTTCTTTCGCAGAAATTGTCTTTTGGCTAAAATTGGGCGTGATTTCAAGAAAGTAAGCCAAAACTTGAAAAGGGTTTTTGTGGTTCTCAGCCCGCAGTGAAAGCGGGAATAATAAAAGGATTAAAACTAGTGATTTCATTGCTTTTAACAATAGTTGAAGTCCACTTCCTTCGTCAATCGCGACTCAGTCCACAGCTTTGTTTTCCCCAAACTCAAGAAATAAAGGATTGGTCCTCCAGAGTGAATTTTGAATTCAAATTTACACTCGCTCAAAATGGTAACTATGTCCAAAATTTAGACGAAAGAACTGCGCTCGAAAGGTCCTCAATCGGGGTTTTCGCGGCCCCGCTTTTGCTTAGCTTGAACCCATGAGAAGTAAGCCCACGATTCTTAAATTTTTCAAATGTTTACTAGCATTTTTCATCCTTGTGAACACCAGCCGCCTCGTGAGTGCACCAGTTTGTAAGGATCTGTTTTTTGATCATTTATTTCTAGAAAAAGCCGGGGAAACTTATCTTGAAGACACGCTCTCAAGTCTCGAGCTGATGCGAGGAAAAAACAATCTAATCAATGATACGATTTTGATTCAGAAAAAAGAAAGCGGCGAATTTTATATTCGCGCGATTGGCCCCAATACTTCTCCAACAAATATTGCAATAGACTTACTCGTTCAGGTTGAACTTTTGTCTCAATATAAAAGTGCTGACGCTTCAGCGAGACTCACGAAGATTTTATCGACACTCAGCCAGATTCAAAAACACGAATCTTCCGGCCTTTTTTTCAGTTGGTACTCAACCGACGAAAGCAATCATGTTTCGAGCCATGCAATTTCTTCAATTGATAATTTGCACTTGGCAATTGCGCTTTGGACCATCAAACAAACATTTTCTAATTCGGAATTGGGCAAGCTCGCAACTGCACTCTTCGACAAAATGAATTTCTCAATGTTTTACGACCAAACAAACGGGCTCATAGCTGGAAACTTTAGTTATGCAAACGGAAGCTGGTCTCGCGATGCGTATGACTTCGCAAATCTTGGTTCAGAAGCAAGATTACTCTATACCGCCGGCTGGGCATTGGGACTATTCAAAAATATTCCGAAAGATGCAAGTTTTGTTGAGCGGGCCTGCCGGACAATCGAATGCGAGATATTTCAATCTAGCGAAGGTGCACTCTTAAAACTTTGGACGGGTTCTGCTTTTCAATTATTTTTTCCTAAAATATTTGGTGGTGAGGAAAATTATTCGCCGACTTTAAAAAATATGTTTGAAGTGAGTGGTAATTTTATGATCGCCGAAGGCGTGCGACGAGGTCTGCCAACTCCAGCAGCGCATTCGCCTGGGGCCATACACATCGCCGAAGATGAAAATCATAATATCTATGTGACCTACAATTCAAATGCAGGAAATAAAGACTTGGTTAGTAGC
>JAYUEN010000246.1:0-14978 GCA_043739185.1 Bdellovibrionales bacterium | reverse complement strand
ACTGCCAGGCAGTTGACTGCTGCTGCTGCCGTTAAAACCGCTCTGAATTCTAAGAGTTCAAACTGGACCAACAAAAAGTAGAAAGAGACACAAGCCTGTCTAAGTTTTTGACAGCTGGCACGCCCGCTTTGGGAGCCTCCAGTAATGTCCTCCTCAAAATCAATTAATGGCTGAGCAAGATGGCTTAGGCTTGCAATAGTTAAAGATGAGTCCCTCAAGGAGGTCTGAGATGTTTAAGAAAATCCTAATCGTATTGCAAATCATATTCGGCGCACTTTCAGCTCAAGCCAAGGCAACCACCTGTGTTTTCGAGTCGCCCGAAATAGGCGTTATAAAAGCACGGGCCACTTACGAAGCCGCCCTCGAGAAAGTTTCAGCACAATGTCTTGCAAAGCGCTCGGAGCTGCTTCGCGAAAGGCATTCGAATATGAAGCGCGAAGATTTCAAAGATCGCCAAATTGATTTTGCCGATGACTGCGTAAATCAAACTAAATGCTCTGATACATAATTTTATTTAAAGCCGCAACTTCCCGCCTTAATTCAGGCCAATGGAGGTGGCCCCTCTACATCTCTGAACATTCCCAATATTTCGGACCGTCCTGATTGTTATTTTACTCAAAGTACCACTCCAATAGGCTATTTCGATTTGGACTCAGCTCATCCCTTTGTCATTAAACGCGGCGGCTATCAGTAAATCATCAAAGCCTTTGCCAAGATTTCTTCATTGTGTTTTGATAGGACTCAAACGAGGAGTCCTAAAATGAAGGCAATTCTTGATTTTTTATTTGGAAAAGATCCAGAAATTTTTGATGAAAAGGGCCAAGTTCGCCATAAATTTACCGATAAAAAGTGGCAAGACTGGCAAAATCGCTTTAAGGATTCAGACTATAATTGGCGGGAGCATGCCGCTAAAAAATCAAAAACATCTAAAAAAAACTAGAACCTATCTGCCTTCAAGATCAAGTCCTCGATTTAGGACCGGAATATATTGGCTCTTATTTGTTACAACAAAAAGTCTATTTTCAGAGTTTTCGTTTTGCAAAGTTAAGAGCCTCTTGCGGCGTCGTTATTTTTTTTTCAATTTGTAGTCGATAAATTTCTTTTAGCGCCTCACCCATTTCGCGGCCAGGTTTGAAGCCCAGAGCTTTTAAGCTTTCACCATCTAAAAAAGCTTTTGGTAATTTAGCATTTACTAAATATTCTTTGTTTATTAGCAAAAATTGAGGTTCTAAGGATTTTGAAAGTGATGGATTAACAATTCGACTGAAATCCCTTAAAGATGAAACTGAACTATGAGCACATATTTCTATTTGCTCATAAAGCGCCAAATCTTTAAAATTAAAAAATTTAAAGTAATACTTTAGTATCCAAAGCACTTCTGAAATCTGATCTTTCGAGAATTTCATACTCTTAAGGCTATGCTTTAAATCATCGAATTCAATGTCTTGGTTTTTCTTAACAAAACAAGAAAACAATAGGCACAATTTAACGCTTATGGAAATATTTATAAGACTGGTGCTAAAGTAACTAGTGAGATCGTCATAAGCGGATTGGTCAAAATACTTCTCAAAATTTGAATGCAAGCGCTTTAAAAGTCCAGTAGTCCAAAGTCCGTTCAAGCATGGCAAGAGATTCGAACAATTTAGCCATTTGCAAATCTCATCTGTAATGCGTTCACTTGAAACTTGGCCGAGTTCATTTCGCTTTTCTGAAATAGCTCTTAGGGTACTAGCTTCAATTTCAAAATCGAGCTGGGATGAGAATCTCAGGGCTCGCAACATTCGAAGCTTGTCCTCTGTGAATCGAAGCGCCGGGTCGCCTACAGCCTTAATGAGTTTTGCTTGAATGTCCTTAACACCATCTACATAATCGATGACTTCTAAGCTGCCAATATTAAAAAAGAGTGCATTGACAGTAAAATCCCTCCGGCGCGCATCTTCTTCAGGAGTTGCTAAAACAATATGACTTGGACGCCTGCCATCCAAATAGGGACCATCCCTTCGAAAGCTGGCAATCTCAATTTGAAAATTCTCATAGGCAAGTATTATGACCCCGAACTCTCTACCGACGCTTAGGGCTTTCGGATACAATTTTGCAACTTCATCAGGAGTGGCATTGGTGGCAATATCAAAATCTTTTGGAACTCGATGCATTATCAAGTCTCGAACGCAACCCCCAGCAAGCAAGGCTTCAAAGCCATTTGCATTGAGGTTTGCCCAAATCTTCTGGACTTCAGGCCAAGCTGGATGAGAATTGAAAATATCTAGATTGCTAACTACATTCCGCATTGAAAATAGGCTATCTTAAAAATCAAGTCTCACAAAGTTTAAAATTTTAGCTTGGTCAAAACAATGCCTGCAAAACTAAATCCTGGTGCAATAAAGCAAAATATGTCTGAAAAGCTCACGAAGATTCTTGAATCTAAAAATCTTGAGCGCTTTGGATTCACTGAGCTCACCCGTCCCCTTACTATGGACTTTTATCTTGATTGGATCAAAAGCTCGCAATACGGAGAAATGGAATACCTTAAAAATCATGTACCCAAGAAGGAAAATCCTCAAGCGCTACTACCGAAAGCGCGCTCAGCGATTGTTTTGTCATTTTCATATTTACCCCACCCCTACCCCGAGAGAGAAAGACAGCTCAAGGGAGCTCGCACTGCACTTTACTCTCGCGGCAAAGATTATCACCACTGGATTGGCCTTACTTTGAATGAACTTTGTGAGGAATTAAAAATTCAATTTCCTGAAGAAAGTTTCGTAGGCTTTGTTGACTCTGGTCCTGTACTTGAACGTGACCTCGCTCAACGTGCTGGACTTGGTTGGTATGGTAAAAACACCTGCATCATTCACCCAAAACGAGGCAGTCTCTTTTTTATCGCCGAGATTTATACCACTTTAAAGCTAGATCCAAATAAACAAATTCAATCTGATCATTGTGGAACTTGTAGGCGATGCATTGATATTTGTCCGACCGGCGCCCTCAACGTGAGAAATCTCGATGCCAGGAAATGCATATCCTATCTGACAATTGAAAGTAAAGAAATCCCCTCGCCCAGCTTAAGATCGCAAATAGGAGACTGGCTATTTGGCTGTGATCTGTGCCAAAGCGTTTGCCCCTGGAATATTAAGTTTTATAAAAATGAAATTGAAATCGAAAACCAAGATTCTAAAAAAGAAGATCTTATTACGGACTTAAGCTTTATTTTAGAAAGTTCAAATAAAGCTCTAGCGAAAAATTTTCGAGACTCAAGCTTATCAAGGGCCAGTGGCAATAAATTAAAGCGCAATGCCATTATAGTTGCCGCCAATCGTGAGCTCATCGAACTCTCTAGCTTGATCTCCTCTTACAAATCCAATCCTTATTTTTCCGAACTTTGTGATTGGGCTCTTCAAAAGCTGGCCCGCTCATAGTCATGGATTGAATTGAAAATTAAAGAGCTTTGACCAAAAAGTACAGTGATTATATACTTTTACTTAAAGCGAGCTGAAATTGATATTCAAAAAAACAGATGCAAAATTATTTTTCAAGAGTCAGAAATCAAATGACCTCCGCTTGGGCGAAAAAGTCATCGCTTTGGATTACAATTTTTTTGAAATGCAAAAAGATCAAAAAGACTATTTCTTAATTGCCGGCTATCCCGATGATGAAGGTATAAAAAATAATTCAGGGCGCTTGGGAGCGGCCCTTGCACCATACAAAATTCGTGAATTCTTTTATAAAATGACTCCGGCAGCACAAATGAAATTTGATTTGGGCGATCTGGGCGACCTTGAGATTCAAAAATTTGAACTCGAAATGCGACACGAAAAAGCCAAAGAGATAGCAACCCAAGCTCTTAAAAACAACTACAAATGGATTGCACTCGGCGGAGGCCACGACTACGCCTTCGCCGATGTCTCGGCCTTCATTGAAACTTGTGAGGATCGCCCGCTCATTATCAATTTTGATGCCCATCTTGACGTTCGCTCCACTGAAAATGGAATCAATAGCGGTACACCATTTTTTAGAATTCTCGAGAAATACCAAGAAATAGATTTAGTTCAAATCGGCATACAAGCCCAATGCAATTCCTTAGCTCACTTTGATTATTCAAGAGAACATCAGGTCGAAGTTTTAAAGTATGATGACTTCAGGCTTTCGGGTGAAAATCTAAGTAGCTATTGTATTAAAAGACTTTCCCACTTGATAACCAAGCGGAGAAAGTGCTTTCTCTCAATCGACATTGATGGGTTTTCAAGTGCCTATGCTCCTGGTTGCAGTCAAAGCTTTGCCACCGGTTTTCAAATCGATGAGTTTTTTCAGTTGACCTCCATTTTGAATAAACGCCTCGATGTTCGAGGCATTGGAATTTATGAGTGCTCACCGCCTCTCGATCAAGACAATCAAACCTCGAAACTAGCAGCACTGATCATGCACAAATTTGTATTTGCAATATAAGGGAGAAATTTTGGATTTGACAACTCATTTTGGCAGCGACAACCACTCCGGGGTTCACCCAAAGATTCTAGAATCTTTGGCCGCTGTTAATTTTGGGCATTCCGCCTCCTACGGAACAGATGATTATACCCTCGGTGTAATTCAAAAAATGAAATCGCATTTCACAAAGGATTCTGAAATTCATTTTGTATTCAATGGCACCGCGGCCAATGTTCTAGCACTTTCTTGCTTTGCGAATTCTTATCACGCGATATTAACGGCGAACACATCGCATCTTTGGGTAGATGAATGTGGTGCCCCCGAAAAACTTTTGGGCTGTAAGCTTATCGCCATTCCTAGTTCAAATGCAAAGCTAAGCCCCCAAGCTTTAAAGCCTTATTTAATTCGAAAGGGCGACCAACATGCTTCTCAAATAGTTGGTATTTCGATTACGCAGCCAACCGAGTATGGCACAGTATACACTCTTGATGAACTACGAGAACTCAAACAATTTGCCGATAAAAATTCTCTTTATCTTCACATGGACGGATCAAGACTCGTAAACGCTGCAACTCATTTGAGTACAAGCTTAAACGAATTGACCCAATATATGGATGTGGTGTCTTTGGGCGGGACAAAAAATGGACTTTTATTTGGCGAAGCAGTGGTTATTTTAAATAAACACTTAGCAAAGGATTTTAAATTTAAACGCAAACAATGTATGCAACTTGCAAGTAAGACTAGATTTGTAGCGGCCCAATTTGAAGCCTGGTTATGCACAGACCTCTGGAAAGAGATTTCAAAACACAGCCTTGCGATGGCGCAACTGATGAGGGCGAGTTTGCTTGAAATGCCCGAAATCCAAATTACTCAGGCAACGGAGTCTAACGCTGTATTCGCCCTTTTCCCAAAAGAAATAGTTCATGAATTGAAAAAACATCATTTTTTTTATATTTGGAATGAAACAAACTTTGAAGCGCGTCTCATGACTGGTTTTGATTCTCGTGAAGAAGACATTCAAAAATTCGGAATTAAAACTAAAGAACTCCTGAGGCAAAGACAAAAATGAAAAATTTTTTAATATATATAGTTGTTTCCTCAGCTATGAGCATTAGCGGTGGCCTGATGTACGCCAAGTATTATTTGTCTCCCAAAGTAAAAGAAATGATTCAGCAAAAGTCTTCTGAACTACTAGGTACTCCTGTTCAAATTCGGGATTTGAGAGTACTCATTTTACCTAAAATTTCAATCGCTGCGACAGGCTTAAAATTTGACCTCAAAGATCCCAATCTTAAAGTCGATATCGCCAAAATCTATATTGAAATACCTCTTAACAAGAGTTTGTTTAATCGAAAAATACCTTTTGGTCCCATTCGAATGAAAGTCGAAGACCCACGTTTTAATTATGAATTGCGGGCTCAGGCTTCTGATCAGAAACCTAATAAACCAGAGTTTGTAACTCGAACTCAATTTAAGTTTGGTCGAGATTTTAACTTAGAGCTCAAGGTCGAAAGAGCTAAAATCAAAATCACGCAAATTAGCACTGAAGCACAGTTTGAAAACGAAACTTCCTTCGATCCCCTTGATTTTGAAGTGAATATTCCAGGAATTGATAAGGACTGGAGTTTCAATGTTAAAGCTAAAATGACAAGATTTAAGCCCGCACTTGGCTTGCCTTTTGAAATGAACGGCCAATTTACATACAAAGATCAAATTTTATCTGTGAGTCCTAGCTCCGGGCTGATTTCCGGCATCAATTTTAGCTTTGAAGGACAACAAAATTTTCTCGAAAATACCGCAGACTGGAAGCTCGTAAGTGAGTCCTCAGACTTATCAAAGTTGAGCAATCCACCTCACGTAGAACATTTGAAGAATTTTAAGGGCGCACTAAAAGCAAATATTTCAGCTTCTCTCAGTTCAGAGCTTGATTGGCAAGTCTTTGGCGATTTAAAAACCAAGGCTTTATCTGCCGATCTCGATTTCAAGCAAGAACAACTGGAGTTAGAAGGTCCAATACTTATTGATCTGGATTCAAAATTTTCATATGCCAAATCTTTTAGAATATCCTCATTGGATTTGAACGCGAATCTCAATGATTTAGAAGTCAGAAATTCGGGATTTTTTAATAAGCCAAAACAAGTGCCAATGTCGTTGATGTTCAAGCTTTCTGGGCAGGACCAAATCTTTGATGTCCAAGATTTTAATTTTGATTTCTTAACTCTCAATGCACATTTAGATGGCGCCCTTTCTTTTAACAAACAAAGTGCGACCAAGCTTCATTTTTCAATTCGCCCCACAAGCCTTTCAGATTGGGAGAAGTATTTTACTTTTTTTGGAGGGGCGCCGCTTAGCGGGATTTTTTCTCTCGATTCCTATATCAATGAACTCTCAGAGAATGATTTTGATCTCAATATTCAAACGCTAAAACTCGAACGACTAAAGGGAAATTTGCAATATACCTCTCAGGACCATAGATATCAGTTTAAGGGTCCTTTTGATTTGAATGCCGAAATCAAGGGTCCCTATGGTAAGCTTCATACAAAAACGGCACTCAGTATTAACGGCTCTGCTAATTTTAAGTTGAGCCAATTACAAAGTGCGACCTCTCAAATTGAAAATTCTAACAAGAGTCAACCAACAGAGCCAGCGCCGGGATCAAGCGAAGAAACGCCTTATTCATTTTATTTTCCAAAATTTAAATCCAATAATTTTAAAATTGACTTGCTAGCAAGTCAATTTCAGTTCAATCGACTGGTAGCCGAAGGCCTCAATGGTAGTTTTAATCTGGCAGATGAAAATATTAATGGAAGTGCCAAAATCAATAAAATAGATTCTGGTGAAATTCAATTTAAGAATCTCGTCTACAACTATAAGAACGAGCTTTCTGAATTTAGTGGCGAAGCAGACTTTTCAAAAATTGATGCCAATCGATTTGTAGGTCAATTGAACAGTGATTCAGGGGAGCTCGTAAAAGGAGAGGCATCGGGCCAATTGTCTTTTCGCGCATTACTACCTAAGAGCGAAGATCGACTCGCACACTTTGAATCAAAGGGCCGCGTTCACTTAAAGAACGCCTTCATTTCAAAGCGCGGAATTGATGATTTAATCAACGAAAAGCTTGCGCAAATTCCTGGGATCGGCAAAGCAAAGCCCACGGGAATTCCTATGGGCTCTGATATTTCAATGCTATTTAATTTTGCCGACTCCATCATGAATATTTCAGATTTTAAGCTGCTAACCCCAGGAAAAAATGAACTTCAGGCCAAAGGAAGTATTGCTATTCCATCAGAAAATCTGAATTTGGAAGGCAATGCTTTTTTGGCGGACGCCCCGATTGGCGGCGATGTAAAACTGGCTAACTCGGATGCTGCCGGGCGCTTTCGAATTCCTTTTTCAATTCAGGGAAATCTGAGAGCGCCAGAAGCTAACTTCGCCCAAAATAGCATTCAAGAAATTCTTAAAAGAACACTAGTTTATGTGGCAAAGAAAGAAAGCGATAAACTACGAGGAATTGCTCCCCCAGAAATCAAAGTAAAAGCAGATGATGGTCCGGTTGATCCGGACGATGTTGAAGAGCAAGAGACTCCTGCCCTGCCGACCAAGACGACAAAAGCAGGTGCTGAGAAACAGGATAAGATTGAAGCTCTAAAAAATCGGCTACAAGGTATATTTGAAAAACACGAATGAGAGTCTTAAGGCATTAAGCCTTTAATAAAATCTAAAACTTCCTGGGCATGATCTTTTACTTTTACCTTTCGCCATTCTGATCGTATCACGCCCTCTTCATCAATAACGAAGCTTGAGCGCTCGATTCCTTTGAACTTGCGTCCATATAGACTCTTCATTTGAATGACATCATAAGCCTTACAAAGTAACTCGTCTTGGTCTTCGACCAGATCTATATTGATCTGACAGCTCTCTTTAAAAGACTCATGAATTTTAAGGCTGTCGCGAGAAACACCAAAGACGAGTGCCCCATATTTTTTAAATTGCGCTTTTAACTTTGAAAAATCTTGTGCTTCAAGAGTGCATCCAGGAGTTTTATCTTTTGGATAGAAATACAAAACAAATTTCTGTCCTTTTAAATTTTTCAAATCAAAAATTTGATTTCCGGTCATGGGCAGCTTGAAATCCGGTGCTTTTTTACCAATGAAAGTTTTTGCCTTTGATTTTGAATTTGTTTTTGTAGCTTTGAGTAGTGGCATTTAAGCTCCAATTAACTTTTATCTGATGCCTTAGCTCTTTTACGAATAGGGCGAATCGACTCTGTTTTCGACGGAGGAAGTTTTGATGCGCCAATTAAGTCCTGGCAAACCTTATGGGTTTCACTAACCTGCTCTCTAGTCGCTTTTTCAGCCACCAGTCGAGGAAGATGGTTACCGGGCTTTATGGGATCAAGCTTCCAGAAGTTGAGGTGTTTATTGGCAGAACTACCAAAAAGCGCATATTCATTTAGTATCTGCAATTCCGTTAAGTCTTTCTTTGTGGGCGCATTCAAAAACTCTTGAAGTTTGTCTTCTTTTTGTGCTCGTAAGAGTTTCATACAATATTCATGATTCAGTGTTATACAAGATTT
This sequence comes from Bdellovibrionales bacterium, assembly GCA_043739185.1. Taxonomy (GTDB): domain Bacteria; phylum Bdellovibrionota; class Bdellovibrionia; order Bdellovibrionales; family JAMPXM01; genus JAYTQQ01. The sequence continues at coordinate 5,983 of JAYUEN010000246.1, read as the reverse complement.
TAAACTCCAACAGATAGTCGTATTTGAAAATTTTGGAGCTTCTAAAAAAGAGGTATAGCGTAACTCGGTTTTTTTCCCGCTCGCATCTGAGAAATAGGTAACACTTTCTTTTATGCTTCCATCGGTATTCAAATTGATTTGCACCAAGGATTTGCCGTTGTCACCAGAAGCATCCTTTTCAAATAGGTATTTCTTAGCCTTGGTTTGAAAGGCCACTCGCCAATCCGAGCGCTCTGGTAAACTGAGATAGTGCGTTTCGGTATCCTGAGTAAAGTTAATAGTTGCGTAGTCCGGCATTCCTAAGATTTTGACGGTATCTGCGATAGTAGCTGCACTATCTAAGGCCATTGCCGAAACTGTCAAAAAGTTAAACGCCAGGCTTTTGAGTAGAATCGATTTCATAGATGTCCTCTAAATTGAATTATAGGCCATTTCAATGGCTCGCTCAATGCGAATACTCTGTGGTCTAGTAACAAAAATTGCCGACCTGTCTAACAAAAACTAGGTTTTCACTGGCGTCTTGATCCAATTTATAAGCCTTTAGCTCACCCAAACTTTGGCCCCGTGATTGCTTTATAAGTTTGTAACGGATGCATCACCCCCTTGCATCTGGGACCTCCTTCACCTTGGCTGGGCTGAGTCGCTACCCCTCGACTCAGCCCTTTTTTTTTGCTCAATCTAATTAAGGCCTTTTCTTCATGTCTAAACTTAGAAACTTCAAATTTCCGCAATACTTAGAAGAAAAAATTTGGATCGAACTTGAAAAATTGAATTGTGATCCAAATGATATTTCAAGAATAAAAGAATGCATTTTACGACTCTCCAATCATTTCATTGACGCTTCGTCAAGAAGTCCGCTCTCTGAAAAGTGGGCGCAAATTGCATATCTTGCATACTATTTTCCATTAAACTTTTTGCGGGCCCAAGCTGTGTGTGAAGAAGCGCAGCGCCTCAACTTCTTCACTGGCCTTAAAAGTGCTGTCGATATTGGCTCGGGGCTGGGATCACTCACTCTTAATTTAGCTCAAGCCAATCTCACGCAACTTAATAGTTTAGATGTTTCAGGCGAAGCTCTTGAAATCCAAAAGCGATTATTTGAGAATTCAAACTCAATTCTGCCCTTGCGCTCAGTGAAATTTACCAAACAAGACAAACTAAACACAGAAGAACAATATGATCTCGCCTGCTTGTCTTACAGTTGGAATGAGTTTTCTGATCTAGAAAAAACAAATTTCTTAAACCATGCGCAAAAGTTTGAAGCCCTTTTAATTATTGAACCTTCAACCTCGCTGCATGCAAGGCAGCTCATGGAGACCAGGGCGAAGCTCATAAAATCCAATTACAATGCCTGGGGCCCCTGCACGCATAATTTAGGATGTCCTTTGCTCATACATTCAAAAACGGATTGGTGTCATGACCGAATTAAAATTGAACATTCTAAATGGTCTCAAGCAATTGAAAAAGTACTCCCCTTTAAAAACGAAACCATTACTTACTCTTACTTGCTTATGCGAAAAACCAAGCCACAGGATAAAACCATTTTAAGTGAGGGGCTTCAATTCAGCCCAGCGCGAGTAATAGGCGACGAATTGGTAGAGAAAGGTAAAAACCGGCAAGCTGTATGTCGTTCAGATGAGCGGGAATTCTTCTCTTGGTTCCCTCAAAGACTGAAACATAATAATTTTGGATACATTCATGGTGAATTAATTCATTTAAACAAACTTACTCAAAAAAAGAGCAACGAACTTCGAATCAACGAAACCGATGTAATCAAAGAGAAAGATTAATTCGAGTCGTTTTCGATCGCTTTTTCAGTTAAGGCAATGGCCTCTACTTCTTCTGGAATTTCAATTATGTCGAGATCCTTAAATATCGAGGCATCCCGTTTAAATGGAATGAGCTCAACAGCAGTATTCTGACTCGTTTCAATATTTTGATAAGAAGCTAGCGCCATTTGAGTAGATTCAAAAATATCGATGCAAGCGAGACTTGTCGCTGCAAATATTTTTTTAAATTCAGAACCAACATGACAAAATTTAAAGCGATTTGGATTTTGAATCGCGAATTCTTGAAGGCCCTCTAAGAATGCAAGTATGCCGGTACTGCCGACAAAGTTAAGACCGGCCAAATCAAAAATAACCTTTTGGCCAATGAGTGTATTGAGACAATTGAGTTTAAACGACTCGGATCCTTCAATTTCAACTCGTCCAAAAAGTTCAACTATTTTTATATCAGCTTCATTTTTTAAACGCGCCTGCATAATTGGTCTCCCACCGATTTTGAAAATATATATTTAAAGAATATCATTTGAGCAATGCTCGGCTCAAGGATTCCAAGGCCCAGGTAGACCTAAGTTTTGAGCGCTATACTAGCTTTTAGTCTGCGAGGAATTTCTTTGCCTCATATACACATCTATTCCTACAATCAGAATACGGTAAACGACTGAGGACCATCTTTAGAAATGAAAAAAAAACTCAAGTACTTAGTGAAACTTCTCATTTCGCCAGTAACCCTAGGTCTGGTTGTCACCGCACTATTTTTTTACATTTTGACTCACTACTACAGTCAGGAAAGCAAAGATAAATCGAATTTCAATCTAATTTATCATGCAATCAATTTGCTTCACGAAAAATCAATTGATTGGCGTCTTCTTGATCGCGGCCCAAAGTACGGTAGTGAGCAAGTTGCAATTATTGCAGTAGACGATCGATCAATCGAAAAAGAGGGACGTTGGCCCTGGCCGAGAGAGAAAATTGGTGCAATCATTTCAAATGCGATCGCAGCGGGAGCCAAGGTTGTCGCCTTCGATGCCGTCTTTTCAGAGGAGGATCAAAATTCTTCACTCCCCGTTTTAAATAAACTCAAAACTTTTTTAAGTCAAAATTCAGTCTCAAATCTAGCATTGAATGATTTTGTTGGTCGAGAAATGCAAACGGCTGCAAGTGATTATAAATTTTCAGTGGCCATCAAAAAACATGCAGATCATCTCGTCATGGGATCTTTTTTCGCCGAGGATGTGACTTCTGAAAGACAGCCTTGGCAAGACGCTTGCGATGATTTGCTTTTCAAACGTTCTCCTTACGCTAAATATTGGAGCAAAGAAGAGTTGCCAATCGTGGTCTTAGACTCTGAAGAAGAGAAAGAGCATCTGCCTACGGCTTTTAAAACCCGACTGAATACTTTTTTTGACGAGCTTGAAATTCGGGAAATTTCAGAATGGCTTCTTGCTCACCCCTCAATTCTTGATCAGTTGCATATGCACTTTAATAAATTGGGCATTGGCATTCCAAAAGATCAAGTTGCCATTTTACTTCAAAAAATAATGTTAGAGGACGATCAAACTTTTCAAAGCTTGTTTGCTTCGGATCCAAAGTTACTAGCGCAGATTCCTCAGCTCTTTGAGGAAACCGAGAACCTACTCGGCCATAAAAATGAAGCCGACTTAAAGGAATTAAATAAGCGCGTCACCAGTAATTATTGCTCTCGCTTCTTAAGCCATACTGACAATCTCATTTCACCAACTCACTATTCTCAAGTTATTTCAGAATATAAAGATCTTTCTTTACCAGATGCATGGGCTCAAGCACAGACTGAAAATAAAAAATTTGCCAATCTAAAATTTGAAGAATGGATTCACGCATACAAAGATCATTTTCTGACAAATTCAGTGGCCCCGATCTATAATTGGACCCTTAACTTCCCGTTACTCGCGCAGGCGACCAAACATAGTGGGTATTTTAATGCCGATCTCGACTCAGACGGAACCGTTCGCAAAAGCTATTTGATGAGTCATTGGGGCTATAGTTATTTTCCGAGCATAGCTTTAAAGGCCTTTATGCTTGCCAATAAATTTGGAATACAAGTTAAAATCAATGAAGAAGGATTCAATCGAGCAGACGAAACTCACAAAATTGTCTCTGATTTTTCAGCCACCAATGAAAATGGCGACGTGGTTATGAAAATTCCGGTGAATGCTTTCGGCGAATTATCGATAAACTACTCGGGCCGGCAAAAAATGTTTGCCCATATTCCGGCGACCGAGCTTTTAAACAACTCTGAAACCATTAGCTACGAGCGCGCCGAAATGGATCCTAAAACTAAAAAATTTGAGATTCGCGAAACTCAAAAAGTAAATCGAAAAGATTTTTTGAAAGACAAAATTCTTATTTTTGGAGCGACCGCAATTGGAATTTATGATTTGCGCGTGACACCCTTTGAAGAAAACTATCCCGGAGTTGAAACCCACGCCAATGTTCTCTCAAATTTACTTGTCGAACTTGAAAGAAATAAGAAAATAAAAGCTGGTGAAAGCATCAGTCAAGAGCTCAAAGACAAACCCGGCTTTTTAAGGACCCACGTTCAAGAGCAAAGCTATATGACTTTTGGAGTTCTCATTTTTGGTGCTCTGTTTTCATATTTACTTGCAATCTTAAGTTCAATTCCTGGTTTGATTTTAACTCTTGTAAGCGCAGGGACTCTTTACTACGCCGACAAATACTATTTGTTCAAAAATGGCATCGTTATCAATATTGTCATTCCACTTTCGTTTGTTTTAACTCTTTTCATTGTTCTTACTTTTTATAAGTATTTTACTGAAGAGAGAAAAAAACGGGAGCTCAAAGGCACATTTGAGAAATACGTTTCACCTTCGATTGTTGCCGAAATTTTAGCCGACCCCAGCAATATTGAATTGGGTGGTAAAAAAATGGAGTTGACCGTCATGTTTTCAGACGTTCGTGGCTTTACTACGATTTCAGAGAAATTAGATCCGAGAGCGCTTTCAGATTTACTTAATAGTTATCTTACACCCATGACGAATCTAGTTTTTGAAAATAAAGGCACTCTTGATAAATATATGGGTGATGCCATCATGGCTTTTTGGGGAGCACCAATCCCCTTCGATGATCATGCCCAATGGGCCTGCCGATGCGCCCTTCAAAGTATTGTAAAGCTCAAGGAGCTTCAGCGCGACTGGGTAGCCAAAGGACTTCCTGAAATTGATATTGGAATCGGACTCAATTCCGGAGAAATGAGCGTCGGGAATATGGGTTCGCTAACAGTGAGAAGCTATACGATCATGGGTGATGCCGTGAATTTAGGCTCTAGACTTGAAGGTATCAATAAACAATACGGCACACGCATCATCATTAGTGAATTTACCCAACGAGCCGCGGGAGCGACCTTTATCACTCGCGAAATGGATTGGGTAAAGGTAAAGGGCAAAAAACTCCCAGTGCGAATTTTTGAATTAATGGGCGAAGGACAAATCTCAAACCAAACTTCGGAATTACTCAAACATTGGAATGAAGGATTCTCCCATTATCACAATAGGCAATTTGCCGAATCGCTTGCAAGCTTCAGAAGCGTACTCAAAATTTCGCCCAATGACGAACCGAGTAAACTCTATGTCGAGAGATGCGAAGATTATATGAAAGAAGCTCCCGCTGAAAATTGGGACGGAGTTCATGAAATGAAGTCAAAATAGGCTTGCAAATCGACTAGTTCGAACTACGATCTGTCTATTCATGATGAAGATTTTCAACTCGGGTTTTCGCATCTTTATATTGCTCTATCTGCTGCTTTTTTTGGCGCCTTATTCAATTGCCGCCGGTATTAAATTAAAAACAGATAAAGGTTCTCCGGTTTTAGTAAATGCCGACAACTATTCTGGAGATTCCGAAGCCCATATCATGGAGCTTACCGGCCATGTTCACGTCATTTATTCCGAACAAGCTATCAGCTGTGATCACGCAATCATTCGAGATGCTGCCAATGAAATCGAGGCCGACGGTCACTTAATTATAGATTCCCCTACCGCACATCTCGAGGGCGAGAGAGCTCTTTTAAATTATAAAACCAATCTTGGAGTCATCGAAAAAGGTTTTGTCGTATCTGGCCAAATCATGCTCGAAGGCGAACGCATTATCAAAACAGGTCCCACTGAGTATATCGCCGAAAAAGGAAACTATACAGCTTGTACGAC
>JAYUEN010000245.1:0-14987 GCA_043739185.1 Bdellovibrionales bacterium | reverse complement strand
CTTCAATGGCGATCTTACTCAAATTGTCCGAGCAAGGAGATGCTGATTTTCAAAATGGTTTTAAAAATCTAGATACTTATTTACACACAAAATATTCTGGCGAGGATCTCGATTTTTTCTCTGAGTTGTATGGGATTCTTCCGGATCCAGACCATTTTAGTGAGTCCTATCAAAAAAATATTAATTTCTTCTGTCCTAAGCTCAATCAAATATTTTCAGATGAATATCTAAAAGCTAAGACAATGTAGATTTTGTTTAGTGTCGGGAGCTTCAGGGGCCGGCAAACCGCATTCGGTTAACAGCTCCTGATCCCAGAGACCGAAACAGCCAAACAGTTGACGGTTGCGGCTGCCTTTGAGACTGATTTGAATTCAGTACCTACAAAAAAGAATGATCTCTTATGGCTTAAGAGTTGCAATCTCAGGAGCTCATTGATATTTGCATGGGTTACAAACAAAACCGGAGGTCATTATGTCGGAAACTTTAGGTCAAATTAAAGATTTGATAGTGAAGAAGTTGGCAATCGACGCAAAAATTCTCTCCGACGAAAAGCCAATGCTTGAATTCGGAATGGATTCACTCTCCCAAATTGAACTATTGTTTGAAATTGAAGAATATTTTAATATTCGAATTCCCGAAGACAAATACCAAATGAAGACTTTGCTCGATTTGGCGCGCATTGTAGATGAAATCAAATTAATCCCAAAGCAAGAAAAAAACCAACAAGCAACGACTGTCTCTGAGCATAGAAATGCCGAAGTAGATAGCATCGAGTGAAGCATTCTGTGGCCATAACTGGAGTCGGCGTGGTCAGTCCATTGGGCTTAAATCACGAGATTTTTTTTGATGCACTCATGAGTAAGACTTCAGGCCTCAAATTACTCGATCCGCAATTATCAAATGGAGTTCCCACAATTGCAGGCATAGTAGATTTTGATCCAAACACTTGGATTTCAAAGCCTCAATTGTCAGGCATAGATCGCGTCAGCCAATTTGCGATTGCCGCCGCTGAAATGGCAGTTGCCGATGCCAAGCCTAAAACTTCAGATTTTGAAAAAGCAGGATGTTATTTCGGATGTGGGATGGGGGGCGCCAATTCACTCGAGCAAGCCTATGCCGCCCATTTCTCAGAGCATCCGAGATTCTCACCCTTGACCGTTATTGCAAGTATGACCAATGCGCCGGCCGCCCATCTGGCAATGCGTTTTGGGATTCACGGACCTGTATTAACTTATTCTGTGGCATGTGCTTCGTCCTCTGTAGCTATTGGAGAAGCCTTTCGCGCCATTTCAAGTGGAGCTCTTACTCATGCGCTGGTGGGGGGTGCGGAGTCTATCCTGGTCAGTGGAGTCATCCGTGCATGGCAGTTTATGCGAACACTTGCACAGGTCGATATTTCATCACCAGAAACAAGCTGCAGGCCCTTTGCCCTCGATCGCAGTGGCTTAGTACTTTCTGAAGGTGCCGCAGTTTTGTATTTAGAAAGAACTGATTTGGCAAAAGCAAGAGGCGCCAAGATTTATGCTGAAATTATTGGTTATGGTTTGAGTTGCGATGCCAATCATATTGCAAAGCCTGATAGCAGCGGACAAGTTCGTGCGCTTCGGTCCGCTTTACAAGACGCTCACCTGCAACCACATGAGATCGGCTACATCAATGCCCACGGCACTGCTACGAAGGTAGGAGATTCCGTTGAGTGTGCTTCACTTAATGAAGTTTGGGGTGCAGACATGAGCCAGACTAAGGTAAGTTCGACCAAATCAATGCATGGACATTTACTGGGAGCTTCAGGGGCCCTTGAGTCCGTAATTTGTGCGATGAGTTTGTATAAAGGTCAGATGCCACCAAATGCATTTTGTAAAAAACAAGATTCGGAATGCAAGGTTTCGCTTGTTCTCGAAAAGTCTGAGCCGGATTTTAATTTAAAAATTGCTCTCAATAATTCATTTGCTTTTGGCGGCACAAATGCGGTGCTGGCTTTTCGTCGAGTGAGTGATCGCGAGATAAATTGATACCAAATCAAAAACACCTGGTGCTATAATATATCAGTATAAATGTGAAGTGAGCCTTACGAGTTATGATTGGCGAATTGAACATTATATAATAATAAAATTAATGTTCGTAGGAGCAAAATAGAGTGGGCGCCCCTATATTTCCAAACTGTAGTTATCTACTCGCGCTGGGAACATCAGCTGATTTTGTCAGACGCCTTGAAGAATCAAGCATTCAAAATCGTTGTCGAAGTTTTTTGTGCAAGAGTTTAGATGAAATGATTGGTGTGAAAGATGTCACCGATTCGATCGTCGGAATTATTGTCAATATGGACGATTTTACAGAAAGTGAAAAAAATGATATTCGGCAATTTCTAAAGGAAGAATTCCCAAAGTCAAAATTGGTGCCGATCATGATTTATACTCTAGATACCCAAACCCATGAAATTCCTTCAACTGATTTTATTCAAGTGAAAGCCGTGAATGAAGATCAAATTTGGCAAGAAAGCTTTGATCAATTTTTTAGTAAAATGACCCCGGTCGGATTAGACCGAATGCTTTTGCATGCCTTGAATTTGGTATTGCCAAGTTTTTTTAAAGACGTAGGCGGATTTTCATTAGGTAAACAGGCGCATGGTGGTTTCGATTTTCAGCTCAACTACTCGATGTCAGCTGGTGACATCGTCGGCATGTGTTCGGTGCGTGTGAAGTGGTCTTCAATTTTGTCCCTGGTGCCGCCAGACAAAAAAGAAAAAGCTTGGGATATTCTGAAGGAGTCCTTCAACCAGGCCATGGGTGTGATTATTCAAAATATAGTAAAGCTAGGTATTGATATGAAGCTCGGGCTCCCGACGGTATTTGATTTATCTCGCGTACCCTATGTTCAGACCATGAAATTTTATCCTTCGGTTCATGCCATTGATAGCACCGAGACCTTTGCTTGTAGCATTGGTTTTTACAATTTAGCTCACCAAAGTTTGTTTGATTTATCAAAGAGTGATCCAACTAAAAACAACGATGAAATTGAGTTTTTATGAGTCAAGATGAAAATCCAGATGACTTAGGTAATTTTTTTACCATTGAAGTCGATAAATTAGAAATCGGCACTGAGATTCCCTTCGATTGCTTTTTATATCTAGAAAAAAATCAAAAAGTTTTACATTGGTTGCGGCAAGGTGCGATTTTTGGTCCTGATAAAAAAGAAAAGATTATGAAGCTTGAGAGCTTTCAGTTCATGATTAAGAATAGCCAGAAGCAAAATTATGTAAATTATTTGAGTGTCAAACAACCACCCGAGCCAAAAGCACTTTCTTATAAACGAACGAAACAACCAGATGCTGAAGCACCAAGAGTCTTTGGTAAAGTTAAAATGAAAGTTGAGTCGCCGCAAAACCTTACCAAGAGTGAAAAAACGACTGATAAATCACCACGTGTCAAAGTAGACGCCGAGTTTCTAAATATTATCATCACTTCGTCGGTTTATGTTTTCAATGATCTTTGTAATGTGCCCGTAAAACTAAAATCTTCAACCAAGCGTAAAGTTAATGGCGCAAGTTTAATTCAGGTTGATGTGGCTTCTTTCATTGCCCTTTCAAGCCAAAGCATTCGCGGAACCGTGGGCCTTTGTTTTCCGGAGCAAACATATTTGTATTTGCTCAATCAAGCAACCGGACTCGAATTTAAGAAGGTGACCATGGAGCTTGCCATGGGCGCAGGCGAATTCATGTACCAAATTTTCGAGACCGCACGGCCCAATTTGGTTGAAAGAGGTTATGAAATTGATCGCGCTGTACCATCACTCGTGGCCGATCAAAATCTTTCTGTTCCTCATGTTATGCCAGACCCAGGATTCAGCGTGCTATTTGACTCTCCTGGGGGGCCATTTCAATTTGAGATTGGCATAAAAACCGGAGCCTAATATATAGATTAGGTACTCGTCAGCTTTCAAATTTTAAACTGGGCCCGTAGACTGTAAAGAGCAAAAAATTTTAGTAAAAGCAGGTACTAATTCACTTTTGCACAGTCTAAGGGCCCAGTTTACAATATTCAAAAGAAATATTTTGATTTGAGCGTAGCTTTTCATATAGAGACTAAAAAACCAGTGAAAATACTAATTGATTTCAAGCTTTGCTAAGGCAGCGTAAAGATCTAAATAAACAAATCTTTCAGGTCCTCAATATTCAAGCTTTTAAGAAGACTTGCGTCACCCGAAATGACAGCCTTTGCCAATTTCTTCTTCTTTTCTTGCAGTGCCAGGATTTTTTCTTCGACGGTATCCTTGGCAATTATCTTATAAGCGAAAACCTTTTTGGTTTGGCCGATACGATGTGTTCGATCAATGGCTTGAGATTCGGCGGCTGGATTCCACCAAGGATCTAAGATAAAAACATAGTCGGCAGCGGTCAAATTTAAACCCACACCACCGGCTTTTAAACTCAATAAAAAAACTTGGCAGTTTTTATTTTCTTGAAAGTTTGTAACTCGCTCTTCGCGATTAAAAGTTTTACCATCGAGGTATTCGAAAACAATGCCTCGTTTATCAAGCTCTTTACTAAATAGACCCAAGAGAGTGGTGAACTGTGAAAAGACCAGGGCCTTGTGGCCATCCTTAATGACACTTTCAAGCTGCTCGATCACAAGCTCAAACTTAGTCGAGGTTCCGTCTTTGAATTTAGTATCGAGAAGCCCCTGATGACAGGCGGCTTGGCGCAATCGCAAAAGGGCTTCTAAGACTTCGATCTTCGATTTAGCTAAGCCTTTCTCTTCAATTTTACCTGAAAGCTGTCCCCAATAAAATTCTTTAAGCTCGTCATATTTTAAGCGTTCATTGGTCGATAATTCGCAGTAAAGAACCTGTTCTGACTTTTCAGGAAGATCTTTTAAGACCTGTTCTTTGGTTCGTCGTAATATAAAAGGTGTGAGCGCTCGAGCGAGCCTGCCAATGACCTCAGGTTCTGCCTCTTTGACCCAGCGACTTGCCTGTGCGTCGCTGACAAGACCTGGAGTCACGACTGATAAAATTGAAAAAAGATCCATTAAAGAATTTTCGACAGGAGTGCCGGTCAACGCAATTTTCTTTTCAGCCAGAATAAGTTTTGCGGCCATGGTGATTTGCGACTGCGAGTTTTTCAAATTATGGGCTTCATCTAAAATGAGATATTGAAATTGAATGCTTTGAAAAGCTTCAATATCATTTCGTAGAGTCTGATAGGTTGAGAGAATAATATCGTATTTTGGAATGAGCTTTATTAAGCTCTGGCGACTTCCGCCGGCATAAACCAGTACTTTGAGGTGGGGAGTAAATTTTGCGGCTTCATTTTGCCAATTAAAAATAAGACTCTTTGGTGCTAAAACCAAATTGGGCAATTTCGAATTCACATTTGCAAGTAATGCCAAGACTTGAATAGTTTTGCCGAGCCCCATATCGTCAGCTAAAACGCCGCCTATCTCATGCTTTGCGATGGTTTTTAACCACGACAGTCCGGTCTTTTGATAATCTCGAAGTTGGCCTTGCAAGTTGGGACTGCTTTCTTCCGGATTTAAGTTTTTGAGATCAGTAATGATATTTTTTAAACTCTTAAATTTTTGATCTGAACTAAATTTGATATTTTCATCTAAACTTGCGGTTAAAAAGAGTGCTTGAACTTTACTGATGCGAAGTCCTTCATCAGTTGCCTTAGATAAACCAACAAATGGGGCCAATTTACGCAGCCATTCTTCAGGTAAAATTCCGAGTGAGCCATCATCTAAACTGATCATTCTTTCGCCTGATTTCAGCGCGTGCAAGAGTTGCGGCATGCGAAGAATATTCTGGCCAAATTTAATATCGGCATTCACATCAAACCAATCTATGCCTGAAGAAATGTGAACCTTGTAATCTGAGCCTTGCTGAATTTTTTGCGATTTTGCAAAAACTTGCCAGCCGAGAGAAAGAAGTTTTTCGACAATGGGTAAAAACTGATCACTCGTAAAATAGGCATGAATCGCGAGGTCTTCTGATTCAACCATACTCAATTCTCGTAGCAGCAATAAACATTGATTTTCAAACTCAAGATTTCTCAAAAGCTTTTCGCGTCTTGAAATATTATAAAGATATCGTCCCGTACCAGCGTGAGCGACGTCTTCGCCATAGCCAAATGAAAGTTTGGCCGCAAAGGAGCCGCGATTTGTACTGGTTTCAAATGAAATTTGAGGGGTCGGGGTGTCGGCGCGTTTTTCATCCATTTGAAATTCTGCCGGCAATTCAATTGCGATGGGTGCTTGCGATTGGTTCCAGAAATAATCAAGAAAACTTTCGAGCTCATTTTCAGCAAGCGGCAAGGGGCGAGCCTTAATCAACTCGTACCACATCAAATGTTCACTCAAGTCGGATCGGGCAATGGAGTCATCGTAAAAAATAAAATGCTCCATCCATCCGCGAATATGATCAATTGAGCGAAGCTGTCCCTCTTGATTGACGAGCTCACCATTTAAGAAATAGGTATTTTCGGTTTTGACTAGTCGAAATTGCAGACTCCAAAGGTCTTTTTCATATCGTATTGGCTTCAAGTTGGGAGTATCGTAAAAGCCGTAGTACCTAGCGCTTTCACCTTGTAGCTGATAAAGTTTTCCGGAGTCTGAGATTTTTCGCAAAATAGAGTCAGCATGACCTGGCGTTAGGCTAAGGCTATTGATTTTTGAGTGCGTCGAGCTGCTATTGTAAAAAGAGCTGATAATTTCAGTGCGCCCAATCAGATCCCACAAAAATTCACGCTCTTCAGGAGCTTCATAAAACTGAATTTTTGCGTGATTCAATTCAGCAGCCTTGAGTGAACCCGTAGCACCTTTTTTAAGGCGCATTTGAACATAAAGGTGCAGCTGAATTTGATTTCGATCGATGCTACTTGGAACATTGATAGCATATTGTCCGACGCGAGGATTGGCGTTTCTCTCAGGCGCTTGACCCTTGATTGATTTTCCGCTTTTGTAGATTTGATCGCGCTCAATTTTTCTCTGGATTTGTGCCAAAACATCTTGCCAATTCGGAGCCAAACGCGCGTCTTCAGGAGTTACATCTCGGATCACAGTTTCACCACCTATGAGTGTGGGCATCAAATGCAAGCGATCGGTCTCAAGGACCGAAGCCCAAAGGTGTTTGCAGAAAAAACTGTCTTCGAAATACGGACAGGTGCATTCAAGTTCAAAGGCCTCGTCTTCATCACGGTATTCAATCTGGGTTTCATAATCACTTGAATCTCTAACTTGAAAGTGAACATATTCATCACCATCATGTAAGAGCGTGACCTTGCCTTCTAAAAAGAAGTCTTTGCCTCTAACCCTGATGCCAGGTTCAAATTCATTTTTCAGGGTATCAGCAAGATTGACTTTAGGTTTCACGAAATTCCTAACTCATTTGTAAAGAAGCAATTGATTACGTTCGTATAGCTTGCGAATTTAGTCCAGCCCTTTGTGAGTTTTTTTGAAAAGCTTGAAAAAGCTATGAATTCACCATACGCTTAGTTAAACAGAGGAGAATTCAATGAAATACATCTTGGCTTTTACCACCTTAATCTTCGGATTTTCTGCTCACGCCGGCGTTCTTGCAGAACCCTTCGTTGGCTACAGCATGGGCACCAGCAGCGTTACGGTAGTTTCAGGGACAAGTGCAAGCTCGAAAACGAGTGGAGCTGAATACGGAGCAAGAATTGGCTATCGATTTCCTATGGGCCTCGTTTTAGCGGGCGAATATGCAGGCGGTTCAGGAACAATTAAATACGATTCTGGTTCAGCGGATGATACTTATTCAGAAACAGCCATGGGTCTAGTCGTTGGATACGAGCACGGTATGTACCGGGTCTGGGCTGGATACGGAATTTCAGACCAATTTACCGATAAGCAGACCGGTGGCGACTATGTTTATAAAGGAACCAATTTAAAAATTGGGGTAGGGATTGAGCCCATTCACCACCTTTCAGTAAATTTTGAATACATTATGCCAAAATATACGAAGTATACAGCTGGTGGAGTCGATACAGATGTATCTACCACCTATTCAAAGTTTGATACTTCAGCCATGGTATTATCGATTAGCGCTCCATTTGAATTTGGCGGAAAAATGTAGTCTTTCACATTTTGTGTAATTTTATGAGACAGAATGACCCGTAAAAGTTATTCTGTCCTTTCAAAGTTTTCGGCCTACTCATCTCTTTTTGGTTCAAAAATTTAAATAATTGCCTTGAATTTCACGGTCGCTGTAAATATCTGCTACAATTAAAATGTATTTTTGGTATTTCAAATATACATAGCAAGATGAGCTCTTTTTTAGACATTTTCCATTAATAAATGTAGCTCATAATTGCCGCTCCATTGTTGAGTGATACTTGGTATATGAAGGTATGAGGCTTCGGGAAAAAATATGAGTTCGTTTAAAAAAATGGTAGGTCAAAGAATTGCGAAGAGGCGCCTAGAGATGGGTTTCGCCAATCAGCAGGCCTTTGCCGACGCACTTGAGATTGAAAGGGCGACCGTGAGTCGCTACGAGACCGGACACAATACTCCTGTAGGAAAGAATCTCAAAAAAATCCTTAAGCTTTTAAAGCTTAAAGAGTCTGAATTGAAGTCGCCTATTCAGGATAAGGATCCTCAGCCTTCTGTTTCTGAACTTGATCCTAGGGATATTGCGAGATTGTATCTAGAAGAAAAGAATGAGAACGAGCGCTTAAAAAAATTAGTGATGCTTACGGATCCTCTGGTGGTCGCTTTTGAAAATTCAACACCCGAGGTTCAGATTCTGATTCGTCAGGTTCTTGGTCTTCCACAGGAGTCCCAGGTTTTGTCACCTCAAAGTGTATCTGCACATGCACATTCAAAAAAACCGAAGGGTTCTCTAAAATCATCTTGAGGACTTCGCCCAGGGTGCGAATATTATCGTACTTTCTGCTCATATTGATTGATCGGCAAAAAACTTCGAAAAATTAAGGTTTTAGAAAAAATTTGACGCTCCTTTTAGAGATGTCTCAAATTGCTTTCAAAAATATAATTTTATTGACGAAAGCCACTTTGAAAACCTTGATAAGCCCTTTGCTAACGGAATTTAAACCAAGGGCCAATGCCTCAGTTTCTTCAGTTCGCTTCAATTATGAGTTAATTTGGCCTTAAGCAAAAATTGGCCCTGAAAGTGGCGCTGTGACAAAAACAAGCCTAATAAAATGTTCAAATGTTATACATCTTTCGCACTTTCAATAACTTATATTACGAATCATTTGACAAAATATAGCTTTTAGTGTGGCATAAAAAGAGCACTAACAAGATCTTAATGTTTGGGCATTAATTAAATTCTGGTGGTAGTAAATTCATTATGGCAAAAAAAGAGATTTGTTAAATGTTAATAAAATTTGAAGAACGAAATGACCTCACTTCAAAAATCGATCTACATATTGTCTATTCTTGTGAGGCCGGCTCGAGCCATAGTTTTTTTCACCACGAGAATAAATTGCCTGAGGTTCCTCAGGAGTTCTCAAATGAAGATATCAATATTGAATATGCGCAAAAATATAAGAATTCTAGGCATGATAACAAAATTGATTTGAGCTGTTTTTCAGAGCGCGAGCTGATTTGGATAGTCCGAAACGACGAAGCACTTATGCGAAGACGATTTGATTTTGCTTTCATCGATTTACTAAGAGAGATCTTTATTTTTACCAGTAAACAGCTCGAAGTTTATGAGCGTGATCTTGAGTTTGAAGTAAGCTTCCGTAAAAAAGCAAGTGTCATCAGTTTTTTTCGTTAGTGGCCTTTCTGAAAAGGAGTTTAGTTCTTAGATTTGGCTTTGCGCAAGCGCTTGAACAATATCGGTAGTCCCATCATAATTGCTAAAATGATCAGAGTCGTCCAGGTGCCATTTCCTACGAGATTGTCGAGCCACAGAGTTGAAATCATCAGCACGGCAAAATAAAACATATCTCCAGTAATTGCGATCAACCATCCGCTTATAAAGCCGTGACCCGCGGCTACTGCAGTTGCTCGACCGGTCATAGGATCTACCCCAAATGATATCATGAGAAGGGTAAATGGACCTCCACTACTGCCATAATACGATGTCATTTTTTGGGTATTATTTTTAAGTGCGGTGCTGAACTTAGCGAGAAATTGAATGCGTTTACCAAGCTTTATAAAAATAATTAAAAGGGGCTCGAACATCAACGCCAGTAAAATATCTGAGACAAAGTAAAGTGCTGCGGTTACAAACCAGTTGAAGCCATAATCACGAGCTAGCAAAACCCCTGCAGGAATTCCGCCGCCGACCGGTATTAAAAAGATAAGGATGACATTCCAGAGCTGTGATAGTGACAAATACTTACTCGTTTTTCAGATTGAGAAAATTGAAGTTGCCATCGAAAATTCGAGGCACCGGACTAGTTACCAACTTAATAGCCTCAAGTTTTAAGTCTTTGCCCGAGTCCGAAAGTATATTCTGCATCTTCAGAACTTCAAGGTAGAGCGGATTGATAGGGAATGCTCCATAGGTAAAAGTCGCCCGATTGTTTTCAGCATCCTCAATGACATAATTGATTGTAATCATTGAATCCAAATCCTCTTTGGGTAGTAGCGATACTAAAAATCCTCCTCCAGATTGTGAAAAGACAGACTTCTTTTGTACTTTTGCAAAAGCATCTATTCGTTCTGATAGGCTGAGCTTTTTATTAAGAGTCTTTGATAGCAGCTTTGATATTTCGCCCAAGTCATCGGCGTGTGCGGTTTTATTTAAATCATTCGGATTTAAGTAATTGTCAAAAGCAGTTGCAATTTGTTGTTGAGTCAATTCTGGCAACTGGTCCCAAGCTGATTTGTGAAGCGCCAATTGAAATAGCGAGTGGGTGTTTTTATGGGTAGTCGTCAAGCCTAGCCACTGGTTTCGCAAGACTTCTAATATTTGATCCGCAAAATTCTTAGGAAGGGCGGACTTCAAAGCCAACTGCAGCTGAGCATAGTCTTCTGAATCAAAATTCTTAGTACGCAATTCAAGCGCAGAAACGAATTCTAAAAAATTTACTAAGCTGAAAAATTCGTCTGCTGAAGACAATAAATGTGCCGACTGATCTTTTACTTCATCTTCAAAATTCAACTGACTTTTCTCTTCGATTCTGCGGTGATATGAATGAATTTGAAAGTTTTGTTTTTTGTTGTCTAGGTCCAAAATACTTATTCGATGTTTTTCGCTTTCGCCTGATTCAAGTCCAGACTTAATAATACTTGCCCCGGCTCTTTTGGGACTCCTTTGCGCTGATACCAAATCAAGTCCGCGAAAGCTTTCGATGACATAAGGGCTATGGGCCTGAGCAAGCCGGTGCAGAGGTTCAAAATTGATAAAAACTCCAGGTTTTAGCTCGGCCGCAATATCCTGCTTTCGGTCAAATTTTGAAACCTTCAGCTTTTCGACATTCAATAGGTCCTGAAGGGCCTCTTGATTACCCGGGGATAAATCCAAGAGTTGATCATAGGCCACACGGGCTTGGGGATTGCCCAGATCTACGCTCATCTCAATCATTAAGA
Source organism: Bdellovibrionales bacterium (assembly GCA_043739185.1). GTDB lineage: Bacteria > Bdellovibrionota > Bdellovibrionia > Bdellovibrionales > JAMPXM01 > JAYTQQ01. The sequence continues at coordinate 3,465 of JAYUEN010000245.1, read as the reverse complement.
GGTGATCAGCCACATTGATAAATGAGACATCAAAAATGCTATCGAAAATACGGTGCATGCCCGAATTGACAGCGCCCAAACTGCTGATTTTTGTATTGCCAAGTAATGAAATATTTAAGGGTGTAAAGCGTTCGCCGGCTTCTTTTAGGGCTATAATCTTGATCCGGACAACTGATTCAGACACTTTTAAAAAATGAAATTGAAAGTCTCCTGACATCAGTTGATAGGCACCAGCAGAAGCGGTGAGGATAAGACCTTGAGAGACTCCAAATCCTGGCATCAATCCCCAATGAGATTTCATATTGAAATAATCGCCGACTTTTAGGTTTTCTAAAACATGAGAGGATGAAAAAGGAATTTCTTTTGGACCGTAACGAGAATCAAACTTATTTGCAAGGCAGGGATTGCTGAATTGGCGGTCAAATTCAATCTCGACTCGGGCATCGGCATTGAGCGAAATGTAAACCGGAAGCGCTTTTTTCAATTGGCCTAAAGTAAATCCATGGCCTAATTCAAGGTAATAGTGATCTTCGCGGGTAAGCAAATTGCCTTCATAAGCGGGACCAACTACAAGTTCGTAGCCTCCAGATAAAAAGTCAGAAAGTCCATGAAACAAGATTTGCACAAAATCAAAGTTGATCTTGAAGCCAACATTGTCGATCGACTTCATAATCTTCTTTTCAAGAGGGCGTTCGCATTCATTTTGCTCAGAGTTTTCTGGTTCAGTTGAGAGCTCTTGCGATTTGGCAATTGAGGAGAAGTAAAATGAAGAAAATATTGTCGAAAGTAATATGGCAAAAAACAAATTTAAGACAGATCGAGGAGAGGCTTTTATCACTTGGGTTCTTTCTTTAAAAAGTAAGCAAACCAGATCGCTGCCGCGTTTAAAGGCATATGACCGAATAAGCTATGAAATGAGGGGTCTTTTTATAATGGAGATGTTTGCGGGACAAGTAAAAAACAAGGCGCATAGGCCGTCATAGGATGACCTGTAGACAATTGAAGGTAATTGAAGCTCCCAGTTGAAAGCTGAACACTATTAATTTGTGATAAATCGAGAGTCATACCAGAGTCTCGATTTGACTTGAAGTCATTCCAAGAAAAGCCGTTAAAAGCAATTGCAATACGTAGATCCGAATTTTCTGGATTGGACTTTGGCTCTTGACAATAATTTTCATTTGTCTTGGTCACGCGGTTGTAAACATAGTTTGAGCTCTAAATTAAGGAAATAGAAGGACGCAAGTGCATTGCCGGCCTTATGAGTGCAACTTTTTGCTGAAGTATTTCCCCAGGTGCCAAAGATAGGCAAAATCAATGCCTACAAAAAATAAGAGGTCCGTCGTTTTTAGTTGCTGTAACTCGCCTTTAAATCTTAAACTCAACAAAATGCCGAAGTCTTTACCACAGCAGAAACTTATTCAATTGAAGCAAGGTCGTTCATTGATTGCGGCTTTTTCCTTTGCGAATATTAAGACTAAGCATTGGCTTGTCTTACTACCTGAATCCGGTTCGGATTTTCGTTACGCAGATCGCAAAGCGCTTGAGAGTTTAGTTGGCAAGAAAGTCGCAAGCCACTTTAATTTTTTGGTTATTAACAAGCCAGGACTTAGTACAAAAGCTACCGATCGCGATATGTATGAGAGCTCCTTTCGCCGACTGCGAAGAATTGATGATGCCTTGATTACATTAAAAGCTGTCGTCCCAAGAAATCACAGAATTCATATAGTAGGCTATTCAGAAGGCGCATATCTCGCTCCACAAATTGCAAGAAAAGAAAAGCGAGTTGCCACCTTGAGCATGATTGGGGGGGGGACCCGTGGCTGGTTGAAAGAAGAACTCAATACCGCTAGTAGCCTTGAAAAAAAGTCCTTTGAGAAAAAAGTGAAGGAGATTTATCGCAATCCACACTCACTTAAAAAGTGGAATGGATTTTCTTACGCCACTTGGTATTCTTATCGCGCCGATAGCGCGCTTCAGGCTATGCGCAAGATTCGGCTCCCAACGCTCGCAATTCTTGGCGCCCGTGACCGAGTTATTGATCTGAGATCTACAATCGTTGATTTGGTTTTGATTAGTGAGCGCCAGCCCATTCACATTCATATTTTCGGAGATTGCGGACATCATTTTTCAAAACACTGGCCTCAAGTTGAGCTCGTATTAGGTCGTTTCCTTACGGACAGAGTATTATAAGCTGTGAAATTTTACTGATACTTATTGTTTTTTAGAAATTTCACCAAGTTAAGTCGTTTCACTTCTTGCATGCCACCCAAGGGAAGTCCGAGGATACCTTCTTGTGTTGGTATCAAGCTCCACTTTATTTGTTGCTGTTCATTTACAATGAAAATGCGGTTGCCCAAAGTTTTATTAAACTGTGAGATGAGATACTGATGGTTTTCAAGTTCTTGCACTCCACCCTGGCTTTCGGCATAAAAAAGCTCACTTTCGTTGCCGGTATAAATAAGTTTTTTAACCCCTGAGATAGGATCGTACTTTGCGATCGCAGAAGATTTATCTGTATAATTATTTTCATAATACAAAATTGACTTTCCTGAGGCATCGATTTGAACATCATGAATAGAAGAGCCCTTGGTCAAAATCGAAAATGGAATGGACCAGAGGATATTTTTAAAGTCCTGGCTCAATATAAAAGTCGTGCATAGGCCATTGACGTTGACAATAAAATTGCCTTTTTTAAAGGCTTTGATTTTTCTCGAAATCGAATTCTTTGGAATCTCGTAGACTGAGTTCGCATGAGCAAATTCGAAAGGGGTCGAAATGAATTCGAATTCTTCTTCGTCGGTCAGGGAGTCATCAGGAATTCGAAGTCCTATAAAAGTTTCACCGAGAAAATCTCGGTATTCTGGCATTGCTCGTGAAAGCAGCTCGTCTTGATGATCATAAAAATCAAAATATTTTAATTCATTTCCTTTTAAATCAAAAATGCTAATGCGATCAAAACGAACGCGCTTGTCTTTGTATTGATGAATCGAGGAATTGAGAAGAAGGAAGTGCTCATTATCAAGGAGTCTAAAGGTGTGATGGGCATTGAGCGGCTTTTGCCAATCTAAAGTTCCTTCATTTGATAGTTTTAACAGTTCGAATTGGGTATTCCAAATGACTTCACCACTATCTAAATAAATGCAGTTCCAACCCGGATATTTACGTAGAAGTTTTCCTGCTGGATCAATTATTTCACATGAAAAAGTATAGGTGGAGTTGGCTTGGGTTAAAGCAATCGAGCTCCAGATAATAAGACTCAAAGCCTGTATGAAAAAAAACTGAATTTTTGACAGAACAATTTTCACAGGCCTCCTCAAAAAAACGACTTAGACCTATTAGATAACAAATTAAAAGTTGAGTATAGATATTTTGTAACTGCTCAGGTCCCTCGAATCGAAATCGCGTGACAGTTTCAGCGGATAACTTATCATTTTTTTTGCGCGATGAGAAAAATGAAAAATATTT
>JAYUEN010000244.1:0-4976 GCA_043739185.1 Bdellovibrionales bacterium | reverse complement strand
CTTAAATTTTTCGCAAAAAATGCTCGAATAATTTAGGACAAAATACTTTCGGCCGAAAAATTTAGATGACGCGACTCTGATGAAATATCCGGGCTAGTTGGCGCTGAATAAATAAAATGTCGCTCAGAGAAATTTTCTGGATCATACATTGTGAATACTCCTCTCAACAGAGATTGTTTTTTTGCGTTCTAGTTTCTCAAATGTGTCCCAATCAAGCTGGGGTACTGGCTGAATGAGGTCTGCCAGCCAGCGCCGAATTTTACGAATAATGCATTTCATGACTTATCCCTCCCAAGATTCTTTCAGATTTAAAGTGAATTTTTAAAAAGTATCGAATCTTCAGAGTAGCTCGATCAATGAGCGCTTCAGCACCGTCCCAGCTCATACCCATTCGGTCAGCAACTCTCGCAATCGGTAGCGCTTCGACGAATCTAAGGATTACTGCGGACCGCTCAAGTGCGTTTAATCGCAAAACTTCAAGGCCCAATACATTCAGATAAATATTTTCTGGAATTTTTAAATTACCTAGGCTTTCGGCCATGCTCTCTTTTTGCCGTCGCTTTTGAATCATTTCTTCCCATGTCATTTGATGTAACTCCCTTTGAGATCTTGAAAGTAAATCTCAAGAATTTGTTCGTATTGACTGAGCGGTTTTGGGCCGAAACTTTTAGACCCTCCTATAAGGTAGCTGGCGGTGTCAGGATCATTTTCGAGGAAGTATTTGATTTTATTCAAAGAAATAAATTTATTTCCATTGACTGTTTGAACCGAAATTTTTAGTTTTTTTGCTATTTCTCGTTGAGAAAGTTCATGCCAGTATATGAGCCAAATCACTTCCATTTGTTTTTTTGTAAGTGACCTGATCGCTTGATTTAGTCTGAGTCTTACAAGCTTGGGGATATAAAGTGGCCCAGCCCACAGACCCTGTGAAGTCTCTTCGAGTAACCTTTCAAATTCGGTGAAGATTAATTCTTCTGGTGCACGCTCGACATCAACTGTTGCAACAAGATATTCCTCCCATGTCTCGGTATCCCATGATTTTGAAATCTGCTTAATCGCTCCGTCGCCTAAAAGCTTTCCGTCTTTATCCCTCCAAGGTTTTGTGCTCATAGCATTCAAGTTAATTTGGCTCTTCATATTGCCTCCCTATTGGCTTTGCGATGATTCGCAAGGAGGCCTATCTTCAAAAAGGAGGTGACTCGGCCACGATGTAGGACAACCAACTAGAAACAGAATGCTTTTCCAAAATTTGGGTGACGGCAGTGATATTGAAACAAAAGAAAAGTAGCTCGGTTTCGAGCACTAAAAGGTTTGAGATCGATTCTATTTGATAAGAGTGTGCTCGACTTCAAGCATCGTGCTTGAAGTCGAGCACTGTATTTAAAATACTAAGATTTCGCGAAAGCCTCGAAGTCAAAAATTGAACTAACATCATTATATTAGCTCAGTTTTTGAGTGAATATTGTTGATGGTTTATTCGAGCTTCAGCTAGGCTTGAAATAAATTTGCACTCTGAACACCCTCAATCTTTTTTGGGCAATATCAAAATTTCGATCACTTTTAAGTTGTGGTGTTTTTCCAAAAGAGCATCAACGAAGTCGGCTGAACTAGAACTTTATGTATTTTAAGATCTAAAAAAAATTACAGAAAGATATTTTTTCTTAAAGAGCTTTGATTGCACCATCTCAACGCGTAAAATAGCCTGCTTTTCCTCTGGGACGAGAGCGCCCAGCTCATTGAGATCCCTTTTGAAGCAACGAGCATGAGCGACGTACTCGTTATAACTCGCGGCTTTTGGCTGCAAATTTAGGATCAGTTTATCTGCAATGTTTTTTGCATCAGGGAGCTTCAACGTTGGCTTATTTCGGACTTCGCCGCTTACCAGTAAGCCTCTTTGCTTTTTTTGTTGTTTTTTTCGTTGCTTTTTTTGCCGTTTTTTTGTTGAGACTCTCCTTTACGATTTTTGCTTTTCGCTTTTTAGGTGTCACAAGTTTGATCTTCGGTATTGTAGATTCCGCCGCTACCATATCAACTACATCAATGCCGAACAGATTCGAGAGATCCTGGCCGACCAGAGAGTTTGCTTTTGAATTTTGACTCACAGGAACTTTAATCTTGGTTTGGCTAATCAAATCCAAGTGATCGACTTGTCGAAGTTTGAACAAGAGCTCAGGCTCATTATCCAGGCGCGAGCCGATTCCATACAAGACGGCTGCTACGTGTTTACACATTTCGGCCCAATCGGGACAAGAGCAGTTCAAGTCGATCTCCCTTGGATGAGGGAAAAGACCATTACTTTTGTCTGTAATAGTTTTCATAACTCCGGAAGAGAGCTTGCCTTGGAGGAGTTCAACAACAGAGTCAATTTGTCCGGAGCAACCGCTAGCGACGGCTTCCCATTTTTTTTGATCAACGGGCTTAATATTAATCTTAATTTTATAGAGTGAAGACCCTTGCACGAGGGCTTCGATCTTACCAATGCCAACTTCTAAGTGAATGACCGAACCATTGCGGACGTATGTTCGCCCTCGAGGCAGACGATTTTCATAATCACTAAAGGACTCTAGGTGCTCACACCATGATTTACCCCAAAATGTTTTGGCGATCTGGCGGCCTTCGATTCGGATTGGCGAAACTTTCTCACCCTTTTTTAAGCGTTTTGCAGCTTCCTTCTCAGCTTTTTTTCTTCGCTCTCCCACAGAAACATAAGGTCGAAATCCCCAATCATTATACATATACAGCTCCACTTAGTCGATTTAGTCGATGACAGCCGAATTGATATCAAGAGCCACGATTTTTAGCAAATCCTCATTGCTAAATTCAGTCAAAATTGGACCGCCATCACCATCCAGAAGCTCCTTTGACAATGATTGTTTGGATTCAATAAGCGCGTCTATTTTCTCTTCTAAGGTCCCTTTGCATATGAATTTATGCACCAATACATTGCGTTTTTGGCCGATTCGAAAAGCGCGATCCGTTGCTTGATTTTCTACCGCTGGATTCCACCAACGGTCAAAGTGGATCACATGAGATGCCGCAGTGAGGTTGAGCCCCGTTCCGCCGGCCTTAAGCGAAAGTACAAAAAAGGGCGGTCCACCCTCCTGTTGAAATTGTGCCACCATCTCCTGACGTTTTTTTATTGGCGTGTCACCATCTAAAATCAAGCCGGATTTACCAAAGATTAGCTTTAAGAAATCATGAAGTGGTTTTGTCATCTCTTTAAATTGAGAGAACACCAGCAGCTTTTCTTGCTTTTCCGAAATTGTTTCGCAGAGTTCCTTTAGGTGGAGGAATTTGCCACTGTCTTGTGGCTTATAGTCAGAATCCTTTACAAAATGTGCCGGGTGATTACAAATTTGCTTAAAACGCATAAGGTAGGAGAGAATGACTCCTCGGCGCTTGATTCCTTCTATTTGTTCGAGATCATGAGCCAGTGATTCGACCGATTGCTGATAAAGTGCGGCCTGGGCTTTGGATAGTTGGCAAAATGATTTGAGCTCAGTTTTGTCTGGAAGATCGTTGATTACAGATTTATCAGTCTTTAGCCTACGCAGAATATATGGGCTCACTAGCTTCCGAATATGCACATATGGATTATCTTTCGATTTATTTTTATTTTTTACATAGGACTCAAAATCTTTGATTGAGCCAAGAAGTCCAGGGGAGACAAAGTCAAAAAGTGACCAAAGGTCCGAGAGGCGATTCTCAACAGGCGTGCCAGTCAGCGCAATTTTATGACTGGCGATGATAGATTTTATCGCTTTTGTTTGTTTCGCTGATGGATTTTTTATGGCTTGAGCTTCATCCGCAATAACGATATCCCATTTTTCTTTGCCAAGCCATTCGAGTCTACCAACGGAACCGTAGGTAGTAATTGCTAAGTCAAATTCTTCATTTTTTGGCTTTTCGTAACCATTTCCAGAAGGATGCGCAGTCCAATATTGAAGTGATGGTGCAAATGTTTTAAGCTCTCGTTCCCAGTTACCAATAAGCGAAGCCGGCACGACCAACAGGGCTTTTGGTCTTTGATTGGTCCACTTTTGGCGCAAAAGTAGAAGAGAAATAATCTGCATGGTTTTTCCAAGCCCCATATCATCGGCAAGAATCGCTCCGAGTTTTAATTGATTGAGTTGATGCAGCCAGCGGACCCCCTGAGATTGATAGTCCCGCAAGCTTGTTCGTAGATTTTGGCTTAAAATCTTTTCTGCTTTTTGGTTCATTTCAGGGCTCTTAATACTTTGAAGCATTTCACTGAGCCAATTGCCAGAAATCACCCTGGCATATCCAGACTCATCTTCAAGCTCAGTGCCTGCTATCTCTGACCCAACTCCGGAAAGAAGACGCATTCCCTCTGAAAAACTGATCCCGCCGTCTTCAGCCGCACTTGCGACTTTCTTCCACTTCGAAAGAATGTCGCCTAACTTCTCCCTATCAACCTCAACCCACTGGCCTTTGAAAAATACCAAGTTTTCGCTTCGGCTCAACAGATCTTGCAGTTCCTTTTGGCTGAGCTCTTGCTCACCAAGTACCACTGCCATAGAAAAATCCAATAGGGCATTAAAGCCTATTCCACTTGGTTTTTTGTCACCAAGGCGAATGGCAACGTGCGGGCGAGCCGTACTCTTTGCCTTCCACCAATTTGGCACTCGTACTGAGATGCCAGCTTTTTCAAACACCGGGATTTGCTTCAAAAACTGATGGGTTTCTTTTACGGTCCAAGCAATGGGATGATAAATATCCCCAGAATCAACCAGCGCCTTTAAAAAAGGGCTCTCAGCTGAGGCCTTTTGCAAAGGCGAAAGCAAGCGCAAGAGTATGTTTTTTTGTTTGGTGCTACCGTACTCTTCTAGAGCTCGACTAAGCGGCAAGTGCTGGGTCTTACCATCAGCACTCAATTGATGGGCATAAGTTGCAAGAAATGCGAAGGGAGTCTCTGCTGACCTCTTATTCTCGGCTAAATGAAAACAGACTCGCCC
>JAYUEN010000243.1:0-1604 GCA_043739185.1 Bdellovibrionales bacterium | reverse complement strand
GGCATGTCCCATTTATTGGCCATAAAGATTCACTTTCTAGGCCACAATAACCTTAAAAATAATTCAAATAGTTTTTAAGTGCATAAATCAACCGTGATGCTTTATTGAGTTTCCAATTATAGACAAACTCCTGATGGCAGAATAGTCTGATCGCATGAAGGCCCCTGGCAACAAAGCTGCAATACTCAATCATATAAATCCAACAACATCAGAACATGACTGGGTCGAAAATTTTTCTAGTTTTTCTCAGTGCCTTGCTTTGGCGCGCCATGAAACCAGACGTGATCAGATTTCCGGTGAAAAATTTAAAGGTGAAATCCATAGTTCGTATTTGGGCACATCTGGTTATTTCTCTTTGCTCGATCAAGTAGGAAACTGCTTTATTCCGAACAATCCAAAGGACGCTTCGCTCAAAGGTCTAAAAAGTAGCTTGCTGGAATTTACCGATCTGAGCCAGGATGACCGAGACTCTCTTTATGCTTTAAGATGCTCTCTTGCGCATGATTTTAGTTTTGTTAATAAAGATCCCGAGCGAGATCGAAAAGGGAGATACTTTAGACGTTTCACGGTTGTATCAGATGATAGCTATGGTGTGATACATGCTGCCGATCAAAAATGGACGGGAGATCTTTCCGACAACTCACCGGAAGTATTCACTCTTGTAAATCTTGAAGCACTTGGTGATCTGGCTGAAGAAGTTGTCAGAAAGCTGAAGCAGCTTGTCGATACTGACGCGATTTCGATTCGCTTGGAGGGTGGCGCTGATGAGTTAAACGCTAGATACGGTTACTCAATCGTAAATTTAAAACTGCTCAATGGATCTAAAGGGTCAACCTGAGCTTATGACGTTTAGTATCCAAAACCTTTGAGCTTTAGCCGAAAGTTGGTTTGGCTATTGAATTGCTAGACAAGGACTCTCACGGAAAGGAATCCAATATCCGAACGCTTGGCGCTTTGGAAATAATAGCTATTAGGCGGGCTCTTATCTAAAATTTTTGATTGCGATTGAGTGATTTTTGCGGCAAGTGCCTATTTGTCACCTGGGTTTGCTATTAAAATTTAATGGGTATTCTCAGCAGACAATGGCTGAGTGGAATCTGAAAGTCAGTATCCTAACTTTCAGAGCCTTAAAAAAGGCAAGGGGCAAAGAGATTTCTTTGCCCCCGAGAATGGAAATTTAATCTACGGTTTCAAAATATTGATAGCTGCGCTCACTGTCCAAGTTCGTGGACACTTCAGTTTTTTGTGGTTCAACTACGCCAAGATTATTTATTTGAGACTCTTCTTCTAGTTTTTTTATTTTTTCTTGTTCTTCTAGAAGTTTTTTTGCGGCATCTTCTTTTTTCATCGCCAAAATTTCCGCGTGAACCGATCCATGCGAGCACCCACAAAGGTCCGCAATGGCCCGATACGGAAGGCCTTTCCGGCGAAGGGCTCGGATCATTTCAGAGTTTCTGGTTTTCTTTCGGCCTATGATTTTTCCTTTGGCCCGAGCGTTTGCTAAGCCAAATAGTACTCGTTTGCGCCAGCATTCATGACATAATTTCGGTTTTTTCATACGAATAATTTCCTATTAAGTTATTGGTTTAAGTGGGTATTTTAAT
>JAYUEN010000242.1:0-1606 GCA_043739185.1 Bdellovibrionales bacterium | reverse complement strand
TTTAAAAAAGGCTAGCTATCTTTCTAGATCTCATGAAATATCCGGGCTAGGTGCGCCACAAAAGACACATAAAAAGCCGACGAAGGCGCCTTGAACCTATCCAAAAAATAGCTCAGAAATTCGTATTTGAAGTCATGCAATTTAAGTCTTTTTTTGCAGGCCATGAGATTGGCCAGCAAAGCATAGATCCGTCATCAGCCCGGAGAGATTTAATCCAAAAGCAAACCTGTCGCAAGTCTGGATCTCTCGATTAAATCGAGTGCCCCGCGCAGTATAGTCATTTATTTTTAGTAAGGCACTATCGGGTAGGTCGGCTCAATAATGGGCCGACCTACCCGATAGACTCGCGACTCTTCGGGACGCGCAATAGGTATTACCAGCTGGGTCAGCAGAACCAAAAGACGTCTCATGAATTGTAAAATTTGACCGCTTTTGTTTTCAAGTAAGACTTAATCCTCGGGGCCCTGGCCTCTCCTTTGAATAGTAATTTCAGCGTAACTATTAGGAGAAATTTTTATGAAGAAGCTGCTTTTTTTAATTTTGACCGGCCCGCTCATGGCATTTGCGCATCCATCAAGCTCGAGCATCAATTGCAACTCGGCAGATAAATCGACGAACGTCACTGTGACTGACTCAGCTAGTGGTGATGGTGGTCTATTTTTAACAATTAACGGATTTTCAGATGAAATTGATCAAGTAGGTATGGATAAGCATGTTGCGGGTGACACTAAGTGGGAACCGGTTAACAAAGGCGTTTCTACGCTTTACCACACTGGGAACATTAGAATGTATCTAGATGGCGTACCCGCCCATATCAAAAATCTTTTCATCAATGGCTCAAAAGAAGATGTTAGTCTTTCTTTCGACGCCCAATTAAGCGGAGAAATTTTCAAAAGAGGCGATAAGGGTAATGATACTTATCAGGTAATAGGCCGCACTCCTGTAAAGTGTACTTTTGAATTTATTAACGGAACTGGTAACTGATAACCACTTATATTCGATATAAAAAATTACAACCAAGTCTACAGCATACAAGCTGTGGCTTTTTGCTTTTAAACTTTATGAACTACCGAACGATCTCGATACAATAAAGCTTAACGCTGCTGAGGGCTCACTACAGAGTAGGCGGCGATTTTAAATGGGACCATTTTCGCCGAAAATTTGACATCGAAAAATTCTCGCTCGCTTTACCATTGACACTTGTATCTAGAAAAATTGGGGTCACAAATTTCGGGCGCCAAAAGTCAATTTTGAAATTTTAGAAACTTGATCAACAAGGTCGGGTTTTTGCTCGGCAGGCTTCAGATAGTCTGCTAAAATAGATCACTTACCCAAATTTCAAAACCCCATGATTCAATTCGGTCGCTGATCATACGGTTTGTTCAAGTCTTAGTTTTGCATAATATGATACTGAATCAATTGAGGAGTCACTATGTTAGCCCAAAAGCACTCAACGTGCGAAATGCTGTCAAATAAATTGACACTTGTTTGGCGACTTTTGCCGAAGATAGATCTTAAACATTTTGTGTTCGTAATTGTGATTTTGGCGCAACCCCAACTGTGGGCAAAAGCTGGAGCTAGTAGCTATTTTAATCAAAGTCGTGAG
>JAYUEN010000241.1:0-4989 GCA_043739185.1 Bdellovibrionales bacterium | reverse complement strand
GATTGATAATAGGATGAATAAATTATGTCAATGAGAGAAAATATATTAAAGGTAACAGCAGGAATTATTTCAAAAGAGGGATACCAGGCGGCCTCAATGAGGGCTGTTTGTAAAGCGGCTGGAGTAACCGCACCAACGCTATATCATTATTTTGCCGATAAAAATGATTTGCTAGATGAAGTCACTTCTCTGGCTTTCAATAGACATCTTGAACTCACTTTGAAGCTTTCGAGAACTCATGATTTTATTAAAGATCTGAAATCCGTCTGGGATTTCTATATCGATTTTGCTCTGAATGAGACCGAACTTTACCTTTGTATTGTATATGTCCACGCTCAGGGTCGAATTCATCCTTCTGGGATAAAATGTTTTGAAATTACAACCGAGTTGTTTAATGCCGCAAAAGAAAAGGGTAAATTAAAGTATCCTCCAAAAAAAGCGGCGCAAGTGTATTATTCGGCCGCTCAGGGTTCGGCCCTTCTTATGCTTTCGCAAAGGAAAAATCAAAAACTGCTATCAGGGAGCAATCTATTGCGAGATATTACATTGAGTGGCTTAATCGCATAGATATTTCTTAAACAGTGATCGACTTATTTTTCAGCTTCACCCGGCACCGATTGTCTCTTGCGGGATAGAGTTGGTGAAGCAAGAGCTTTCGAGATTGTCCGAAAGCAAATGGCGAGCCTATAGAGGCGTACCAAACAAAACGAGCTATGCGGATTTTCATGAATTTGCTTTTGGCTTAACTCTCTCGGGGCATATGTGTGACCTGAGCCGGCTCTTTTCTTTTCCGTTAATTAAAATATTTGAAATGGATAAAATCTTGAGTCGATTTCTCAACCGCCAGCTGGTCAAATATCGAAATTAAAAATTGTAAAGAAAATCCCGTCCGCATGACCGATTATTTCATACCGCCGACATTCGCACCAAAACACTCTGGACTGTCGGCATCTCTATTGCCTCTCTCAGATCTAGAACAGACGCCAATCTTGAATTTCACCTTTGAGCTGGACTTGCCAAGTGTGCAAGGCAATTGATCTTTTCATTCATTTCCTCAATCATTTCTGATTCTCACTGCCAAAATCGACTCAAGCGTTAAGCCGTTCGTCGATATATTCCTTTTCCCATAATGCTCCCACCATTTTCGGAGTACAATAGAAGAAATATGTCTTTAAGGTTAATTGAATTCACTGTGATTTCGATACTCATCTTTATCGGAATTTCTGCTGTCGCGGAAGTGTCCCCCGAAGAATGGGAGCAGAGCTGCAATGAGCACTACCAAAAAATAAATTTAGTTTCTGAGCAAATTTTGAAAAAATTATGCCATGCGAGAGCCCAAAACATTCTCGAGTTCAATCTTTTAGGTCAAAATATTCAAAATAAATGCACTCATCCGCTTGTGCTACTTGGCGAAAATCACGATCAGAACTCAGAGCATCTTAGGACAGAACTTAGTATAGCGTCCCTTTTTCCAATAAGAGGCACCGAGAACGTAGATCGAGGTGAGTTTGCTAGACTAAAAAAAGGTAATAATGCTGAACTCGTGCAAGCTCAACAACGAGAGGCACTGTTTACACGATTTTGGCGATGGTTAAGTAATCAAGGTAGTGGGCTAAAGAGGACGACTGATTCCGGATTTTACATTTCCGTACTTCCTAAAATTAATGGACATTCTTTGGAAAATCTTATGAATGATCCTTACGATAAATCTGTTTCGAGCGCTCAATGGGCTTTATTTATTAAAAATATGGGAGCAAAAGATGGATGTGAATACTCCATATTTTCAAAAAAGAGCATTGAAGAGATGAAGAGCTATTTTTCTGACATAGATAGGTTTCTAAGCACTTTTGAATCCCAGGTGGGAAAAAAAGAATTTCCGATCATAAATTTTGATTTAGAGTCCGAATACCTCGATGTAAGCAGTTTCGATTGCACAAAATGGGACAAAGAGTGCATGAAATATGTTATGACCGCACGTAATCACAGAATGCTCAAAAAAATTCTTAAGGTTGAGTCAGAATTACCTTGCGGCGTACCCTTATTAATTATCGTTGGCGCAGGCCATATAGGGCCTTTAACCAAATTGTTAGCTGATCAAAACTTTTCATCTACTGCTTCGAGCCTTAGCATTTTACCTTACATTAAATATAAATTGGACCCAGAATTGCCAAATGAGTAGTTTCAATTTAAGTTTATAATATTGAAATATTTGGGCGAATTGAACCAGATGTTTGCGTTACAAATTTTCGATCAAATTGTTACACGGTATCTTTTTGCATTTCAAGACGGGGCCAGCTTCAGTTAGCGCCTTGAATATTCGTGGAAATTATTTTTTGAAAAAATCCAGCGATCTTTTTCATGAAAAATGTCGTCAGATCTAATTGAATGCTTTGCGATTTTTCAATTTACTAGAATTTTAATTAGCTCTCGAGTTATTATTGTCGCTTATTTTTCAAACGGTCTGGAATCAAAAAAATTCGCTCCGATAGTAAAGCCGTCGATTTTGTCCGCTTGCAAAACGATTCGAATTTAAAGTCACTAAATTGTCTCGTCGCCGCACCCTAAGTTGATCTTTTGCAATGTACGATGCAAGGGGAATTAGTCTGCCCGAGGCCGCCAATTCATTTGAGCAAGATATTGAATAAGGCCATCAATGAAGTTCATATCTATTGTTTTAGAAGATCGAACTGATAGGCAATGACTTGAAATTTCTGAGTCATCTATAGCGTAAACGCTCACAACGATATCGCCGTTAACTCCTTTAAAATAGCCGCCCTCTGGTGGGTAGTTGGAGCTTTCACGCTCCTCGAAGTCTTGAATTTTCAAAAATCCAAAAATTAACTGAGCCACCTCTCGAGTCGCAATTTCGGGATTGAATGCAATTGACTTGATCATGCCAATATAATTTAGCAAATACGGGAACAATACAACGAATTCACGCGTCATCATCAATGTATGGTTTTTACGGCGACGATTTTGGCCCAAAAACTTCGTAACTACCTGTTAGAGAATGCAAAGAATTGCGGCTTGATTTATCACCTCAGATTCATAAGTGTTAAATCTTAACCCAAGTTAAATTCGGTCGATCATTTGAAATAGAGTTGGATCTTCGCCTCATCAAAAGTAAAATGAGAGTACAAAAATGAAAAATTCACTCAGAAAAACTAAAATTGGTCCTCGCAATTCAACAGTCTGGCAAAATTGGTCAAAAAATAATTGCTGTACTCCATCTCAAATCTTTTCGCCAAGGTCGGCCGAAGAGGGCGCTCGCTTTATTTCGAAATCTCGATCGTTAAGATATGTCGGCGCTGGACACAGCTTTTCGGCTTTGGTCCCCGAGAATGTACTTGTCAGCGCTAAGTACTTAAATGAAATTTTGATCGACGAAAAAAAGATGGAAGTCGAAGCTGGAGCTGGGGTCAAACTCTACGAACTCAATCGGAAGTTGGTAAAAGCGGGCTTTGCACTAAGTTCAACCGGAGATATTGATGAACAAACGATCGCTGGCCTTATATCTACCGCCACAAAAGGGACAGGCATTCAATTCGGCTCATTTTCAGATCCTGATTGCCTTTTAGGTCTTTCTCTTGTCACCGCAGACGGAATTCTCCACAAGATAGACTTGAGCGATGTGAAATACCAAGAAGTGTCGACGGCGATTCGTCTGGGCCTTGGATGCTTTGGTTTTATCACTTCTGTTCGCCTCAAGATTTGCCGGGCTTTCAATTTAAAAGAAGAAAATATTAAAACGACCTTGGGCAATGCTCTTCAAAAACGGCACTATTTAGAAAACTACCGTTACTCATTTTACTATTATCCCCATGTCGATATCTGTATTCAGCGTATCCAAAATAAGACGACAGAATTCTTTTCAGAAAAGGCGATCCAAAAAAGAAATTTTTTAAAGAGTCTGATGCAAGATAAGCTGGCCAATCTCATTTTAAATTTCGCAGCACTCAAGCCATCTCTGATTCCCAGAGTTACCAAGATGTTTGTTGATCGTCAAAAAAACGATACCGCTGTAGGACGCTGGGATCAAATTATGATAAGCAAGAGAACAATGAGATATCTTGAAATGCAGTATTCAATTCCGATTGAAAATCTAGAGCTGGCACTGAGTTTATGTCGAAAGCAAACTCAGTCTTTTGCTAGTCGTGGGGTCTACTTTGTCGACTTACCAATCTATGTTCGTTACTCGAGAGGAGATGAGGGCGTCCTTCTGAGCCCCTCAAAAGGCAAAGATAAACTCTACGCTCAAATTGATTTTAATTGTCACCACGCCCAAAAAAATGCCGAGCAATTTCTTCAAGAAATCGAGCAAGATTTATTGAGACTCGGTGGACGACCCCACTGGGGTAAAATGTTTTATACACAGGCTGCAGCTTTGTATCCCGAGGCCAAAGGCTTTGAATTGCTCAGACGAAAATGGGATCCCGAAAATAAATTTCAAAATGAGTTCATTAAAAAGCAATTTGGTGATTTATTTGAAAGTCATATTTTATAATAGGATACTCAGACTATGCCCGCACAAATTAGAAATTTTATTAAACAAGCCTCTGGCGCGCCTGAGTCCGAACTCGATTATTTTATGAGTCGAATTCAATCAATTAAACTTGCGAAAGGTGAGTTTCTTTTTCGACAAGGAGAGAAATCTGAGGTCATCGCGATAGTTGGCCAAGGTTTTGTATATACCTACTACACGACTCCAGAACACGATCAACGTGTTAAAAAGTTCTGCTGGGAAGGTCGAATCTCGTCACCCTATAGCACTCTCATTTCTGGAGATAAAATTTGTTATTTCTCTTCGCAAGCGCTCGAAGACAGTATTCTCTACTCCATTCAGTTTTCTGATCTCACAGACCTCTACACTCGGCATTCGTGTTGGCTCAATCTCGGAAGAGTTTTCGCCGAACAATCACTCATCGAGAAAGAGCGTCGTGAATATGAGACACTTTGTCTTTCTCTTGACGAGCGATATGATCATTTTGT
>JAYUEN010000240.1:0-1610 GCA_043739185.1 Bdellovibrionales bacterium | reverse complement strand
AAGTGTCATTAATCAAAAATGAAATTCAAAAATTAACTTCTCATTGGAGAAACTGGAAGATATGAGGTTCGATATTTTTTCTGAAATTCAAAAATGGCGGTTATTCTCTTTGTTATTTGAAGCTCGATTTTTCACTAAAGCGAGCTTAGCGATAGCAAAAATTTAATCGAAAATTTGTAACGTAAACATCTTCATTTGGCAAGGCCAAAAGCTTATGTTTTAACTATACTTGCGCACTTTTATTCGGATCAATATAAATGGTCTCAATCAATTTTCTTTAAATAGCTCATTCAGAGAAGATTGCTTTGCAGCTATCGAACTTTATTTTTCTCGTTCCCTCAAGAGAAATTTCCACCTTTTCAAGAATGGCGTGACTATTTGCTTCGTTTGAAATTGAACTTCGCAGGTTTTCTGAAAGTGCCATGAGAGCTTCACGATTACTCATTTTTGCGTGAAAAGTTTGAGTAACAAATTGGTCAACAAATCCCTTTAAATTATTCAGTTTCAATTTAATTTTTGGATTGCTTAATTTGAATTCCTCTACAATTTTTCGAATTTTTTTAATCACCACGGATCGATATTCATCAATTGATAAATAAAAAAATGGTACAATGCCGTCCATGCGGTCGATAACATACTCGCTAAGGCCATCTTCAATCATCGTTTGTCTCATTTTCTTGGCGTCGTACTCGCTTTCTAATGCCAGAGAGTCGATATAGCTAGTGCCCGCATTCGTTGCCATAAAAACGTGTGAATTTTTTACGTTTATGACACGGGTTACAGAGCCGCGACCATTCGCCGTGGGCTCGCTAACAGCAAAGGTACCACTATCAAGTATATCCAATAAGTCTTTTTGTACCGATGGATGTGCTTTTTCAATTTCATCAAAGAAAAGCAAACTAAGAGCATTCCTTCTCAGCGCTTCTGTAATTGTCTTTTTCAAATCCTGGGTTTGAGTTGGGCTCGTATACGATGTCATTACAATGCGTACCACTGGCACTCCCATCACCTTACCCGCGGCATAAATCAATTCCGTTTTTCCTTGTCCTGGCGGGCCCGCAAATATTTTTCGACTTTTAGGTTTAGTTTTGTCTTCCATACCTGATATCGTCATTCCGTAGGAATTGGTCACTGCTAACTTTGCGTTTATCTGCCCAACAATTTCCTGTGAAAGAACGCGGTTCGAGTTTTTCCATTTTTCGATCTGCTTACTTCGTTCGAATTGGTCAGGATCCAAGCTATACAAGCTTTGCGCCGCCTTTTTAATTTCTTCAATTGTGGGCGACTGTAGGTTGCCCGACAGATTTTGTTCCGCGAAGACTTCCTCAATCAACAATGTCGCTTTTCTGGGCTGAGCGCCTTCAGCATTAAACTCTGAAGAGTACCGAATCAGCAACTCCATTTCTTCTGTGCCTATTTCAGGAAACGCATGTTTTTTTATAAATCCGGCCAGTGCACTTTTTAGGAGCTCGCCGGCGGGCTCTGCGAGTTTGATTTCTCCAAATCGCTCATCCAAAGCTGGGTCACCAGCAAACGCCGCACTCCACTCGTGTGGGGTTGTCATACCTATCAAGCGTATATACCCTTCAGTCAAACCCGGTTTTAAATCG
>JAYUEN010000239.1:0-5002 GCA_043739185.1 Bdellovibrionales bacterium | reverse complement strand
AATGAAAAAATTGGTAGGGGGTACAGGGGTCGAACCTGCGACATTCACCTTGTAAGGGTGACGCTCTACCAACTGAGCTAACCCCCTAGTCGGTAAATGAAGACATAAGCTATAAGGCTTTTATTGCGACCTGTAAATAAGATTTTTGAAATTATTCGGCCGTGCCTCTAAAAACTCAGCTTGAGAGCTAACAGAGAGAGCCCCGTATTACGAGGCTCATTTGCTATTTTCTTTTATCTTCGCAATCTACGAATTACATAATTGTCGCCGTCTAACTTTCCAGAAGGACCTTTCAGAATGATATTGGTCACAATTTCAGTTCTATCAATGCCGGTTTCCTTTAGTTTGTACGCGGTTACCACAAAGGCAACGCTTACGTTTGGCCCTTCTAAGTTGGCCCTTACGCTCTTTTCTTCCTCATCGATGATTCCCATACCTTCAGCAATGAGTTTAGTGCCGGTTTGATCATAGTATGCAATTCGGAGCCTTCGGTGAGCAGGGTCTGAAGCGTCGACTCTAAAATGAAACATACCGGGAATTTCTCGAATAGCGGCTGTCCAATAACCCTCAATCATTTCCCAAGGGAAAATAATAACGGCATTTCTTGGAAATGGAACTTCATGCCCAAACTCATCAAACACCATGACCACTCCCTCAGTGAGTCGTGCGGTATCACCAATAGGTATAGAAGCGAAGCTTCCTGTGGTGAGGCCCAAAATGAGGCCCAAGATTACAAAATTAAATTTCTTAAACATATTCCCCCCAAATCACTGATCTAGATAAATGCGCGTTGTTTTACTTAAGTAGTAGCCATTCTTAGCTCTAAATATGTATTTCGGTTTATCAAAATCAGGTTCAATTAACTTTCTCAATCTCTTTATAGTCACATAAATTTTATTATCATGAATGCTCGGATTGTATTCTTGCTTCCAGATTTGCTTAACCAGAGCCTCTTTCGGATAAATGGTACCCGGCGTTTTCATAAACAGCCTGAGCATATCAAGAAGAATAAATTGATTTTTAAAATCAACTCGTCCTTTTTTCTTTTCTACTACTGAATTATTTACAGAATCAAAAACCAGATCAAAATCTTCTTTTGCTGCAAGACCCATATCCTTTAGTTGATTTTCAATCTGGCGATACAAAATTTTGAGATTCAACGGATCTACAGATTTAATTGCCAACTGCAAATACATTCGCGCCAAATCGGTTTCGCCGGCTTCTTTGTAGGTAAGACCCATGCCATAAAGTAGACAAAGATAGCTAAACATATTTTTAGCTTCTCTTAGGGTCACATAACATTCCCACAAAATTTCAAGCGCCTGATCAAATTTTTTCATTTTGCGCAAGATATGGGCGTTTAACATTTGACTTGAGAGTCGCAATTCAATCATTGGTAAAACTTGATCAAAAACTTGAAGATTATAAATCTCCTTTAAGGCTTCCGGAAGACGATCCAAACTATAATAGGTAATTGCAAGGCCATTTATAGCATAACAAATATCGGGCTTATTATCCTTGGCGAGTGCAATGGTGAGCGACTTTTGAAAGTAATCTAGAGCAACGTCAAACTGCGCTTTGTAAGAAGCACAGATCCCCAGAGTATAATAAGTTTTAGCATTGAGCTCAAAACCTTCTTTTAAAACAAGATCCTGTAGTCCCTCTTTCAAGGAACGAATTTTTTCTGAGTTCTCTTGCTCGGCATACATGCGAAGCAGTCGATTTTGGCAATCTAAGTAAGCATGAAAATTTTTTTCTTTGTAGAAAATATCTGAAGCTGAGCTGTACTTATCAATCGCTGTAATAAAATCACAGCGCTCGTAATGAAGCTTGCCGAGCTCAACCATAAGAGCTGGTGAATCTGATTTGTGATTCGCCTCTAACATTTCAACCTCAAGCAAGTTACTGATCTTTTCTGCAAAGTTAACCATTTAATAGGGCAACTTTAACTCCAAAAATTTCAGACAATTTCAGAAATTTAGTAAGCCATCTGACTCAATTTTTGATGAAAGGTCCAACAAAAAAACTGAATTGTAAGAAGTTTCTTAAAAATTCTGAAATTCTGACTGAGACTTGTGTCAAATCAAGATGTTCCAGTCAAGTACCACTTGTTAGAGTCCTCAATTTAGCGAGAAAAATACGAAAAAGGCCCCAAACTCATTGAATTTGGGGCCTTAAAGAACAGATCTGATGTTTTAAGTCTTCAGTCAGTGGTGTTGGGCGACCAAACCCGAGTATTGAGCCCGAATCCCAAGGCCACGTTCGCCTTTTTCTTTAAAGAGCTCCTTACCGTTTTTGATATCAAGTGCATTCACCAGTACTTGGTCAACGTGATCAACCAATAGAATTTTAAGGTCTTTCAAAACTTCTTTTGGAATATCCTTCAAATCCTTTTCATTTTCTTTTGGACAAATAATGGTTTTAATTCCTCCGCGATGCGCTGATAGAGTTTTCTCTTTTAGCCCGCCGATTGGGAGAACTCGGCCCCTTAAAGTAATTTCTCCGGTCATTGCAACGGTTCGCTTCACTGGAATTTTGGTAATCGCAGAAACTATACTTGTCACCAAAGCACAGCCAGCCGAGGGACCATCTTTGGGCACGGCCCCTTCTGGCACGTGAATATGAACGTCGACATTAGCAAAAAAATCTTTGTCGAGACCAAAAAGCGGTCCGCGTGAGCGCACATAGCTCATAGCCGCAGAACAAGATTCTTTCATCACGTCACCTAATTGGCCGGTAATCGTAAACTTGCCTCTCCCCGGAACAACTGCGGCCTCAACCACCAGCAAATCGCCGCCCACTTCGGTATATGCCATACCGTTGGTGAGACCGATCTCGTTTTGCTCCTCGATTTTTCCGTGTTTGTATTTGTGGGCTCCCAAAATTTCGACCAATTTCTTTGGCGTCATCTGAAAAGCTCTCGCGGTTAAGCGAATCCCCAAACCCGGAATTTTCTCTTTCGTAGATTTTGATTTGGCGTCATGAATTGCTTGATCTTTAATTAAGATTTTTGCAATCTTTCGGCAACAAGTGGCAATTTGTCTCTCTAAGCTTCGAACCCCCGCCTCAAGCGTATAAAAGCGAATCAGATGCTTCAAAGTAAGATCTGCAAAAGTGACCTTTAAATCTTTAAGACCATGCATTTTGAGCTGCTTCGGCACGAGATATTTCTTAGCAATATGAAACTTCTCAGATTCGGTATAGCCATCAAGTGAAATCACTTCCATACGGTCAAGCAAGGGACGTGGAATGGTATAAAGTGAGTTCGCCGTAGTGATAAACATGACTTTAGAAAGATCATAATCCACTTCAAGATAATGATCCTGAAAAGTATTATTTTGCTCAGGATCAAGCACTTCAAGCAATGCAGAAGACGGATCCCCTCTGAAATCTTGGCTCATTTTATCAATTTCATCAAGCAACAGAAGCGGATTGCCAGTGTCATTTTTACGAAGTGCTTGCAGGATTTTTCCTGGCATTGCACCGACATAAGTTTTTCGGTGACCACGAATCTCAGCTTCGTCACGCACTCCACCAAGTGAAATGCGGGCAAAACTGCGATTGAGTGACTTAGCGATCGATCTGGCTAAGGAAGTTTTACCAACCCCGGGAGGACCGACTAAACATAAGATCGGACCGCGAAGCTCAGTGGTAATACTCTGAACCGCAAGATGCTCAAGAATTCTCTCTTTGACTTTTTCAAGGCCCCAATGATCTTCATCTAAGATTTTTTCAGCCAAAACGAGATCGTGTTTTTCTTCAGAGTATTCACTCCAAGGCAAGCCCAACATCCAATCAATATAATTTCGCACCACAGTTGCTTCCGCACTCATGGGCGACATCATTTTCAGTTTTTTAACTTCTTTAAGAGTTTTTTCGCGAGCTTCCTCACTCATTTTTTTCTTTTTAGCAGCCTCTTCAAGCTCAGCAAGCTCTGCTTGATAATCATCTTTCTCACCGAGTTCCTTCTGGATCGCCTGCATTTGCTCATTCAAATAGTATTCTTTTTGTGAGCGCTCCATTTGCTTTTTCACACGCGTGCGAATCTTCTTTTCAACTTCTAAAATTTCAATTTCGCCCGTCATCATATTCAGCAATTGCTCAAGACGCTTTCCGGGGTCGTTGATCTCAAGAATTTTTTGCTTATCTTCTAACTTCAAATTGAGTTGCGCGACAATAATATCCGCCAATTCACCAGCTGACTCAATAGTTGAAACTCGCATTAAAATTTCAGGCGGAATTCGTTTATTTAATTTCACATAAGTTTCAAAAGTCGTTTTCACAGAACGCATGAGTGCTTGGGTTTCAAGTACATGCTCGGTTTTCTCACTCAGCTCGCTGACTTCAACCATAAAGAAAGAATCGCTTGAAATAAATTTTTCAATGCGAACTCGGCGCTTACCTTCTACCAAGACCTTTACGGTTCCGTCGGGAAGCCGAAGTAGTTGAATGATCGTTCCGACCGTTCCCACTTCGTAAATATCGGCTTGCTCAGGATTATTGGTTTTGGCATCTCTTTGCGCAGCCAAAACGATATCCGTTTGCTTACTCATGGCATCTTCAAGTGCATTGATACTTTTTTCTCGGCCGACAAAAAGAGGCATCATCATATGAGGAAATATTATGAGATCCCTCAATGGCAAAAGCGGTAATTTGTTTTTATTTGGGCTATCACTCATGGCGCCTCCCTTAGTTCAAGTTATGACACTTGCAAGACTCTTATTAGACCCGCAAATACTGGATCCGGGTAATGTCTTTCACTAAGTAGGCCAAAAATAATTCAAAGTTTCGACTGAGCTCACATTTTGGCTATTTTGAAGTCTACTCGATGCAGAATTACATCGAGCATTAACCTTATGCGCTCTCGGCAGAGTCCTTTTTAGTTGAACTGATTTCAAGATCAGCAATCTCTTTTTCAGTTCGAAAAACCATCTTCGGCTTAACGTGAAGGTTCACCACCTCTTCATCGATGATAACCTCTTTCACGTTCTGTTTGGAAGGA
>JAYUEN010000238.1:0-1616 GCA_043739185.1 Bdellovibrionales bacterium | reverse complement strand
TATCGATATGGTGCTGCTAATATGACTGGCAAGAAGTAAATGGGAGTCAGAATCAAAAGAAAGCCGCCATATCTCCAGCCAGACAATTTTCCAAAGAGGACGCTAGATAATTTCGGATCATCGACAACGGGAGTCGACTCACTAATTTTCGGTTGTTTCTCTTTCGTAGCCTTGTATCTCCAATAGCCAACTTTTAATCTCGGAAATATCCTTCGATGAAACACTATTACAGCAAAAAGAAATAGAATTTCAACTTTCATAGCCGAAAATATTTGTCGAATTTTCTGAAATTCAACACTAAATACTCCGAGAGGTCTTTTACTTAATAAGGAAATGACTTCAGTTTGGGCAATTTGCGCTTGATCTATTTTCTGGTATTTTGGCAACTTACTTAGCATTTTCATTTTAGCCCCAACGAACGTGTCATCCCAGGCTAGGCCCAGTGAATTAACTCCAGTTTTCCCATTGTTCCAACCTAATCCTGTGTAGATTGCTAACCAAATTGCATGTTGATTAGAACTCGAGGGTGCCTGGGAATCAAACACCAAATTTCCCCTTCTAGCGTTGGTTGCGCTAGTCATAATGAAACTTGTAGAAAGAAATGCAAGAGCAGTGACAAGAAAAATTGAACCGACTTTTATGATTCTCCTTTTAAGTGATCCTTCTCCATTTACTACGTGATTCAATAACGCCAGATAAAGAGCCATCAAGAGAACGACTCCATCAGTCCTTCTCGTTAAGAGCAAAGCTGCTAACGCAAATAACATAACAAGTAGAAGAGCCTGGCTATACTTTTTGGAATCAAAAACTATTTTTGCTCCTACAAAAATAATCAAAGAAAGCTCCGCGGAAAGTACATAGATTCCTCCGACGGGCAAAGTGTCCTTAGATTGTTGTACTAAATATTGAGAACCCAACGGAATAAAGTGATGCGATAATAGGATTCCTGGAAGCAAAGCTAGTAATGAAAGGTATCTCCAAGGATTTTTGTTTTTTGTAGGGCGCAAGTAAAAGAAATATAGTAGGAAGCAAGCAGTAATACCGAGAGCCACAATTGAAACCTTCATGGCGAAATTTGGGTCAGAGATACCGATTTTTGAGAAGATTAGAGGCATTAGATAAATCCCAGGATCGTCACCAGCTCCACCTATGCCAAGATTGGAAGAAATTTGGCTCCCTTCTCTTGGCAAAAAGGCGGATGGTTCACTTGCCTGTTCCATTTGTACCCCAGTAATTTTGAGAGCATCAATCTTTCCGGCAATTCCATGAAGTAAAAAAGCGATACCTAGAGATTTTGCATTTTGGGGGACTTTCACTTTGAGGCTAAATCTATGCCACTCGTCTGGTGTTCCAAAAAAAATCCTAATTTTGCAGAAATTCTTTATGAACCCTGCGGTAATATTCTCTTGTTTCCCTACAGAACTAGTGCATATTTCCAGACTGACCCCTGTGTCGTCTGAGACGTTTGGAGTTCCTTGTAAGAAAGAGTAAAAGGAAATGGATAGCACCTTGTTTGCTAAGGTGGAGACAAGATCAGAAGGCAAAGTCTGACTCACCGAAAGATCAGTGGGAGATTGACTTGGATTGGTGTTGATAATTTTTAATGAGTTGGGGGT
>JAYUEN010000237.1:0-1620 GCA_043739185.1 Bdellovibrionales bacterium | reverse complement strand
AAAGTTATTTATTCCTTTTTCTTTCTTTAAATCAATAGCTTGAAGAGTAATTGTTTAAATTTGGAAAACCATTTTTTCTACGAAAATTGAGACTTCCAGTCGGGAGAGTTCCTGACGAAATTCAGAATAAATCACAGCTCAAGATCGCGATGATAAATATTCAACGAAAGCAATAAGCCAGCGGCCGTCAGCTACAAAAAGAACGTGGCTTCATTGTAGCCACGTCGCGCTTATAAAATGGCTCATTAATTCATTTTCATTCAAGAAAAAGACTCCTTTTTTACATTGCTTTTGAATATCTGCTCGATAGATAGAACAGTCTTTTCCCCAACTGTTTCGAATCATGTAATCGCAGCTCTGCTTTTGCTTATTCCATTGACGTCCGACGATCACGCCCGCATGGGGGCTGCAGCCATGCTTATCTTCGTCAATTATGCCCTCTCGTGTCTCCACATATTTGGGACCGATGAAGCAGGCGTTATAACCTATCCCGACAACATTCGAAGAATTCAATTGTTTGTTGATTGCATCGAGCGTTTCATCATATCCCAGATCACCATAGATATTTTTTACTTCATATTTAGGTAAAGGAATTCGCGGTCCGCACCGTCGATCGATATCTTGAATAGTTTTCTTTATAGCAAATCGATTTAGGTGTGACGAAATTTTTCTAGCCTCTTCTGGGGAAGTGGGGGATCCATCGCAAGGATTTTTCGCAGGAGCTTTGGGGTCAAGAAATCCCTCGTAACCACCTAGCAATCCATATTTCATTCCCCAATTTAATTGTTGCAAAACCATGTAATATGGAGATTTTGGATCTTCTGAGCGCAGCTTGTCCTCGTAGCAGGCACCGCCACTCTTTAAATAAGCTTCAGTGGTGTTTTTTAGTTGGCCCCCTTGGCTTAATTCAATCGGAGGAATGTCTCCAGGCTTTTCGAAATACGAACGAATGGCAACATCCAAGGCTGAAACCTCTTTGTTCGGTGGCAAATTCATTCTATATGAAATGAGGTCTGCTGCTGCGAAGGCAAAACAAGATCCCCATTGTCCTTGATTGCGAATGGGTGCAAATCTTGGCGAAAAATCCTTTGTTGAGCATTTTTGCTCCGCACGCTTAAGTTTTGCCCTTTCGATTAAGGTGAAGGTTCCATCATCTACATTTGCTGCCAATACATTTCCGCAGAGTGTGAGAATACTTAAAAAGTTTAGGACCAAAGCAGGCAACATAACTTATTGTAACTGAGGTATGATGGATATTTAATCGTGGTCGGGCAAAGCTGGCTGAAAGCCCAGGCTAGATCTGAACTGACGAGACAGTTTAAACGGTCTACCCAGAGATGAATGAGCAAATTACATTTATCCACTTAATTTATTTGATTGAATGGTTATGTTAAATCGCGATCTAGCCAAGCTTCAAGACGTAAATTATTCAAAATTTTCGATCGAGAATTATCGCTATAAAAACCTGAGACAATGACGTTAAAGTTGCAATCATAAAACATCGCATGATTCATGTAGACCTTGAGATCCTATCCAAATCGACCGATTCCCCAAAATTGAATGTCTCATCTAAATCGAACTCAATGTGGTGCGTAGTTATTAGATTGCTATACACAACTT
>JAYUEN010000236.1:0-1621 GCA_043739185.1 Bdellovibrionales bacterium | reverse complement strand
CGATTGTGGCAAAGTCTTTTCTATCCAGCTCACTCCATAGGATACATTCCTCGAATTCGCTACTGGTGCCGCCTCTTTTCCTAAAAGTTCTATAAAATTTCTTTTCTGAACGCGAGCGAGGTCCAACCCTTTAAATTCAGCGCAAAGATTTTTAGCATCATTATAAATGTTAAAATCACAGCTTACAGAATTTCCCCCCGACTCTCCGCCAAAACTGGTTTTTATATGACAAGAAATTCTTTTCGAAATGATTCCTAATATTTGAGACTTCGCGATTCCTGCGGGCAATAGTGTTTGGTCTCCAGGTAAAAGCGTTGAAATTAAAAGTACGCAGGCCTGGATACAATTGTCGAGAAGTACCGGATGAATTTGATAATTTGCCGAGCCAATATCAGGCAAAACAATTTCAATGAGGGCCTCGTTTTTCGATAAGTGAATGAGCGTGATCCCTTGAAAGCACTTACCTAAATGAACTCCCATGGATCGAGCTTGAGCGTACCAAATCTCGGCCTTGAGCTTCTCAGGCAATCGAGCCCGAATACTTTCAAGTTTTTCAAAAGTAACATCTACTCTTTTTGTCTCAGCCAGCAAACCCGTGGCGTGCAAAATCCAAACACCTGCATCTTGACTAAAAATCTCAATCAAATATTTTTCATTATCATCGGGGCGGACTATCACCTGTACTTTTCGCTTAAGAGCACTTAGCCAAAGTGCTCTTTCTAGATGAAATTTCTCTAAACAAAATGAATTTTTAAAAATTAAATTGCCACTGGCCAAAGCCATTTCAATTAGCGCGGCGCCTGGGACAATTGTGAATTCAAAAACAAGATGATCTCGCAAATAGTCGGTGTGATTCACGTTCCAGATACTATCAAAGACATACTCACCATTTGCATTTTGTCTTTGTTCTCCAAGCAGTGGATGAACAGATCTACTTTTCGTCGGCAAATGTTCTGGCTCAGTCTCTAACCAGTAGGTTTTTCTTTGAAAAGCATAATGCGGGAGATGTACTTTATTTCTCTCGGGCGAACGTGAGGTAAAACCCGACCAATTTAAGTTCACACCATTTGTATAAAGATGACCTAGCGTCTCTAGCCATTGTTCACTTTCACTTTTGTCTTTTTTTATACTAGCAAGCCATATACCATCATCGGCTTTCACGTCTCCAAGTTGCCCCATGCTCGTGAGCGTAGTACCAGGGCCGACTTCAAGATAATGGCGATGCCCAGCGTCCCACAATTTATCAATGCCTTGAGCAAAATAAACTGGGTCGCGGATTTGTCTCACCCAATATTTTGCGTCTATTTTGTCTATATATTCGCCATTCAAATTTGAAATCAACTCGATTTTGGGAGCGAAATAATTGACTTCGGACGAATACTTCTCGAACTCAACCAACATTCCATCCATTTGTTTTGAATGATAACCTTGAGACACATCCAAAAATTTATGCCTCAAATTATTATTTTCACAAAATATTGCAAATTTCTCTAATACAAATCGTTCAGCAGAGAGAGTT
Source organism: Bdellovibrionales bacterium (assembly GCA_043739185.1). Lineage (GTDB taxonomy): Bacteria > Bdellovibrionota > Bdellovibrionia > Bdellovibrionales > JAMPXM01 > JAYTQQ01. The sequence continues at coordinate 102 of JAYUEN010000236.1, read as the reverse complement.
GTACTATCTATTCCATTGAAAGAAGCTAACGAAATTTCAGCTTTTTCTTTCTCAGCAAATTCTTTGATCCATCTGTCTAATTCTAAACCTGACTTATTGAAG
>JAYUEN010000235.1:0-1627 GCA_043739185.1 Bdellovibrionales bacterium | reverse complement strand
TTGATATCGTATTTCTAGATATTGATTTATTAGCTCCTTGGGTTTTTATTCTACTTTTGATTTTACAAATTGAAAAAAAATTGACGATAAAGAGCTTAGGGCTTGCACTCATTTTAGGACTTTATGCTGGCTCTCAGGGATTTATCGAAGCCCTGGTGGTTTTTTCAATTTGCGTGGCTTTAGTAGTAATGTCTTCGTTATATTGGCTAGGCTGGCGCTCTGTAATTTTGGGACTTCTCGTAGGTGCCGGATTTAGTATATCACTTCCTCGCCTGCTGCAATTTGCTCATCATATAAATTATTTTTCAAGCAATCGCGATGTTTTAAAGTGCGTTGCCACTCAAGGCATTGGTTGGCTTGAACCACTAAAAGAAAGTTTTATGTTTTTCTGGAGACGAGGCCCATCGTTAAATCTCATCATACCAATAGGTGCTGCAATTTTGATTTTATGGCAAGCCTGGCGCCCAAAAGAATCCAGATGGCTTCTTTTAGCTTTTGCAATTCTGGCATTTATTGAAATGAACGGCGTGCCTGAGGCTTTCTGTGGGCTTCCCGGAATTTCGGGCATCGCCTTTTACCGTCATCTCACTCCCTATTTGAATGTTCTCACTTTAATTTTAACCTTGCTAAGTATTGATCTGATCCTAAAAAAATCCGAGCGTAAATCTTCGAGAAAACTCCTGGTCTTCTGTTTTATAGTCGCTTGTTTTCCGATTTGGCATGATAGCGTTTTCAATGTTCACGCCCTCAAAAATCCCACTCATCATCCTCTACCTGAACAAGTCAAAGAGCTAAACCCAAATTCGCCCCTAGGACAAGTGCAACAACTTTCAAAAAGCGAAGACCGAAGACACTTCTCGGCACAACAAATTCTCTATCCCGATTGGTCTGAAGTTTTTGAAATATTAGATATGCGTCTGCTGTTTGCACTCTATCCATTAAATTATTTTGAATTGAATCAGCATTTGTTTTCAAAGTGGCTGAGTTCAGATGGCCTCTTGACCCGCTTCGTGGGTCCTACTGATCCTCAAGATATTAGTCTTGAACTACAAAGAGTCATGATCGTTAATCGCGTCTCACTTTTATCTTTCCTCAAAGGCGAGGCTAAACTTTCTGAGGTAGGTCCTTACACCAAAGATAAATGTAAAAAACTCAGTGAAAATGACTGGATCGAAAGCTATCTTTGTCCTGACGTTGGCGGCGTAGGTTTTTTTCCGAAGTTGGTTCGGCAAACTGCAAAGAATGAAATTTTAAAAACTTTGGCCGATTCACCCCTTGATGAACTCAATGGTCTCGTTTTAGTCGATCAAAATATACAAGCTGCCCAAGGAAAGATTCTCAGCTTTCATCGTGACGCCGATTTGCTAAGTTACAGGCTTGAAGTTGATCACGCCGGAATTTTTGTAGTTGCTGATACAAACTTTCCTGGCTGGGAAGCCCGCATCGATGGCAAGCCAGTTGAAATATTAACTGCCAATCACGCATTCAAGGCGGTTTCAGTACCTGTAGGCAAATGCGACCTACAGCTTAATTTCAAAGCGAAACCATAATATAGATGAGTCCAAAATTAATGCGACCGAGGCGTCCGAGGAGAAGGCGCGGAGGCCTACTTCCTGTAGGCCGCACA
>JAYUEN010000234.1:0-42641 GCA_043739185.1 Bdellovibrionales bacterium | reverse complement strand
GTTCCCCTCGCCGCCCTCAATTTTTTGCCACCAGCAGGAGACCACTTCCAACCATTCGTAGGGTGGGAGTGGTCTCCTGCGATCAGGGGGCAATGATTTTGAGGGCGGCGGCGGGTAAGTGGTTTATATTTTTCTCGATTTGAAATTTTCAATTGTGCCGAATTTTTTAAAACATCACGCCGCTTTGGCAGAACCCCGGCGCGATATTGAGTCAGCCCACTTTCGCTAATATTGGCTTAAAGACTGTCAAAGCTTGTAACCTTATCACCGACGGAGATTGCCGCCGCACTTGGATCTTTGATCCATTCTTTAAGATCTACAAATCCGACAGGACGCTCCCAGTATGGATAAAAAGTATCTCTTATTGCTTTCTTGATTGAGGTTCTAATAGTCTCAAGTTCAGTAATAAAAATGACCGATGAAAATTGTTTTGATGTCATATAAGTATTCATCATCTGTCTATAACGTTTTGGTTCCTTGCGCGATAGTTCCAGCTCGATTGCAATTTTTTTGGGTTCAGATTCGCCTTGGACTTCGATGACGAGGTCTGGATATTTGGTTTTATCTGACGAATTGTAACGGCGTAGAGACCTGAGATCCTCCCTTTTTAGTTCGGCTTCAAACTTAGCACTAAAAATTATCTGATCTCTCTCTAAAACTAAAAAGCTTCTTACCACAATTTCATCATGATCAATCTGAGCGGTATTTGGCGCATGAGTAATCTCTCCGCCAGAAATTCTTTTGACCAACGGATGATCAAAATTCGGTATAATCACGTCAGTAGCTCTCTTCGAATAGTGGGTCTTGAATAGCCCACTACTAACGAATCGAGTCCAGACATGGCGTCGCCATCGCGGTTTACCCTTAGCAAAGAACTCATTCCAAAGTTCTTTCGATAAAAATCCGCACCTGACCGCAAGATGTATTTCGGCACTTGGATCGTATGGCTTCATAAATATCCCCCTAACTTAGTGTCACAGAAACTTGCGACACAACTTTTTATAATTGCAAGTGATGCCATCAGCTTGTGAAAAGTGACCTAAGTTTTGAATTCAACTACACAATTATGAGAACTCAGCTAATTTGGATGCTTCTAAAAGTTTCAAATAATTTGAAAGAAAAAAATGACAACTCAATTGTTTCGCGAGGTTAATTGATTTCAAATTTCCTGAAGACTTTCAAGAAATTTGAAGTAAAAAATATACATGGTGTTTTTCCTAAAGACTCGCATGGACTACTAGCTTCATCGCAACAACCTGAATGTTAAACAGGTCTTAATCCAATATTTCATTTAGGGGCTTGGCCAATCTCTGATTTAAATTCCGACTTAGAAGATCTAATTTTAAAAATTTGTCTCTTCATAAGATAGGCAAAGTTGGCCACTTTTTTAGTCCATTTCTTAAATTGTCGCAGCCTTTCAACTGCTTATGGGGCACCTCAAGATTTTGATGGCATTTTTCGATTTCTTGGCCAAATCACTTCAATTTCTCTCGATTAGGATGGGCATAGAATTCTCCTCGTTCTACGTTAATTTTAGAAATGGGTCCGTAGCTAAGCTGAGGCTACATTTCAAAGCGTCAGCATAGACAGACTGTAATTCCCCTTGGTCCAATCTCCGTTAGAAGATGAATTTAACATTTTATTGACAAAATGGTAAATTCATTCATAGTTGTGTAATGGCGACCAAAGCAGACCCACAAGATGTTAAGAAGCTCGGCATAGTAACCGCTCATCAGCTCCAAGAGAAGTTGGGAATATCTCAACCAACACTATCTCGTTGGACAAAAAATTCAGAAATTCTGCGTTTAAGTCACGGCTTCTATGTTCATCCTGATTATGCGATTCCACCGGAGGAACTCGATTTCGCGATCGCCTGCGCTAAGTTTGGCCTCAAATCGGCGATCGGCGGTCTATCTGCACTTTATCACTACAGACTTATTGAACAGCCTCCCGCTCAAGTTTGGCTGGTCGTTCCACCAAGTAAAGCAGACAGAAATCGACTTTATAGAAATTTACGTACAAAAACGACACCGAAATATGGGATCGATATTTTTAGGTTTTATCGCATTACCAACATTGAGCGCACCGTCATTGAGGCACTCAAGTTCGCGGTCAAGATTGGACCTAGAGTGGCAATCAATGCAGCTCGCAAAGCACTTCAAGAGGGGCTTACGACGGAGAAAAAACTTGGTGAGATGGCGAAGAAGCTGAAGCTGCAATCAGTACTTCAAAAGTATTGGGAAGCCATTGTTACATGAGTAAAGCGGATCAAGCCAAATCAATCTCAACAAAGCTTTCAAAACTCTCGCGTCAAGCGGGAGTCAGTTATCAAAGTATTGCAACGTCATTTTTGCTAGAAAGACTTCTTGCAAGGCTTATTCTTAATCAAGATCTAGCAAAGTGTTTAGTGTTCAAAGGTGGGTATGTTGGCCTTCGTGTTTACAATTCTGCCCGCTATACCATTGATCTCGATGCTCTCTTGGTTCAAGCCGATGTGGCGGCGACAATGAAAAAAACTGCTAAAGTAATTGCGTCGGACATAGATGATGGAGCTTGGTTTGCACTAGAGTCGCAAGTTGATCTCAAAACACAAGGTGAATATGGCGGAATCCGCCAAATATTTAGAGCTGGAATTGGTGAGCAACCCAAAGATATCAGACGTAGCCAAATCATTAATTTCGATCTTGGGATTGGCGATCCGGTTACTCCAGGGCCTGTCAAAATGAAAACATCTGAATTAATCGGAGACGGGGAATTGAGTTGGCAGGTTTACCCGATTGAAACCATTCTCGCTGAGAAGTTACAGACGCTGTTTGATCGCGGAGCAGATAATTCGCGAGCAAAAGATATCTTCGACCTTTTCTTCTATATTTCAAAAGCTGATGCCGAGACACTTAAACAGGCAATGAATCGATGTTTTGATTTTCGTGGCACCGCTCTTCCGTCGGATCCTGTTAAACTTCTTTCGAAAATTGACAAAAGTCTTTTGATACAGGGTTGGAAGGGTGCGACTTCTTCACTTAAAGATCCGCCAACATTCGACGAGGCCTTTGATGGATTTTTGAGCGGACTTCAAAAAATATTTCCATCGAGGCGAGATCAGGAATGAGTCAAGAAAAGCGGCTTCAAGAACTTGAAAGTAGCCTTTTGAAACTTGATGCAAGTCGCGTTTCGATGATGAGGGAAATTCAAGATTTACGAGAAAAAGTCAGCAGTGAAATGGATTCGAAACGAACTTTGTTAGGCCGACCAACGGCCTTGTCGGCCATTGCCACAAATCCAGATAAAGTTCGCCTTTTTCTAGAGCTCTTTCGTGCAAGGCATGAAATTTTTCCGAAACGGTGGGAGAATATTAAGACCGGTAAGTCTGGGTATTCTCCAGTTTGTAGCAACGAATGGGTTAAACCACTTTGTAATAAACCCAAAGTAAAATGTGCGGTTTGCACGAATCAAAAATTTCGTCCTCTTGATGAATCTGCGGTCGAAGCCCATCTGAGGGGACTGGTCTCAATAGGGACCTACGCTATTAAACCAGATGATACGTGTGTTTTTCTTGCTTGCGATTTTGACGAAACTTCGTGGCAAATGGATGTGGCAACTTTTCGGGATACTGGTAGAGCTTTGGGAATTGATATTGCTGTTGAGCGCTCAAGATCAGGTAATGGAGCGCACGCATGGATTTTCTTTGAAGATTCTATATCAGCAAAAATTGCTAGGTCGCTCGGCACTTTGATTTTGGCTAAATGTTCGGAGAGAAATCTTCGACTTAGCCTCGAATCTTATGACAGATTTTTCCCATCTCAAGACTATTTACCCAATGGCGGCTTTGGAAATTTGATTGCTCTCCCACTGCAAAAAGCTTCAAGGGATGCTGGAAACAGCCTCTTCGTCGATCATCACTTCGAACCTTACCCAGATCAATGGCAGTATTTGAATCAAGTGCATAGACTTTCGAGTGCAGAAGTTCGTGGGCTTTTAATTGAGTTTCTTCCAATGGGTAAAATTAGTAAAGATGGCTTTGAAGACGTGTCCTGGCTTACCGACAATTCAATTCTTGAAAAGACATCTTCTCAAAATTCGCCTGAGCCCAAGCTCAAAGGCGAAACTATTGAGATTGTATTTGGTCCAATGTTGACAATCCCACTTGAGAAGCTACCAAGTCGAGTAGTTGCAAAAATAAAAAAGACTTCTAGCTTTGCAAATCCAGAGTTTTACAAAAGACAGCGTATGCGGATGCAAACATATCCATTGTCACGGTTTATATTTTCTGGAGAAATCCGCCCTACTGAGATTTGTTTGCCAAGGGGTGTGCTAGACGAAGTCATCAAGATACTGACTGTGGCTGGGTCACAAGTTATTATAAGAGATGAGCGGATTGGCAAAAAGAAATTGAAGGTCGAGTTTACGGGTGTCTTGACCCCTTCTCAGCAAGAGGCTGTTAAAAAAATTCGGAAGTCAGATGTCGGTATTTTAATGGCCCCTCCGGGATCTGGCAAAACGGTAATGGCCTGTGCTTTAATCGCTGAACGTAAAGTTTCTACTCTTGTGCTGATTCACCGACAGCCGCTTATGGAGCAATGGAGAGAGCGCATTTCAACATTTCTAGGTATCCCACCAAAAGAGATCGGTAATTTAAGCGGGACGAAAAAGAAAATGACTGGCAAGCTTGATCTCGCAATGCTTCAGTCGCTAACAAAAATTGAAGACCTTACGGAAATATCTCAATCTTATTCGCAGATTATTATTGATGAGTGCCATCATATCCCCGCCGCCTCCTTCGAAGATATCCTAAAGCAATTGCCGGCTCGATATGTTGTGGGACTAACGGCAACTCCCTATAGAAAAGATGGTCTTGAAAAAATTCTTTTTCAGCAATGTGGCCCTATTAGGCACAAACTTGAAAATTCAGAGAGTTTAGCCTTAAAAAAGTTCGTGACCATAAATGAAACTGGATTTCGATTGCCGGTAGCTGCTGGCGATCGACCCCCTTATCACGAACTCATTCATCACCTGACTTCGAATGTCGCAAGGAACGAACTTATAGCTAGTCATACAGTTGCCGCTCTAAGAGAAAATCGTTTTCCACTTTTAATTTCAGATCGAAAAGAACATCTCGATGTTCTTACTTTGATTATCAGTGAAACGGCGAAAATTCCAGAGCTTGAAATTATACGACTCGATGGAGATTTGACCTCAAAGCAAAGAAGACTAGCACTTGAGAAACTTCACGAACTAAGATCGGTCGGACGCAAAGTTCTTTTGGTGTCATCGGCTTCATTAATAGGTGAAGGCTTTGATTTGCCGGCACTTGATACAATGATATTGGCAACACCTTTGTCGTTTGAAGGACGAATGGTTCAGTACGCGGGTCGAATTCACCGCTTAGTTGAAGGTAAAACTAATGTGCAAATGATCGACTATGTCGACTTTTCAAGTGCGATGCTTGTAAAAATGTACCGCAATCGCCTGAAGGCATACCGTCAAATGGGTTACTCGATAACAGAACCGCCTGTGCTGATGGGGCCACTTAGCCAATATGCATTGGCGAAATCTTTTAGGCCGCAGGTTTAAGCTCTTTGAGAATCTCAGACTAATCAGAGTTTATCGGCAGAATAGTTGGAGGTAGTATTTCATGTTATTGCACGCTCCATCGATTTCAGCAAGATATGGCTATTAATACCAGTTGTCCAATTTGGTCAGAACTAATTTTCAACTGCATCAGATCCAATATTTGTCTTTGCTATAACATATTGAAATAGCTCTCAGGTTGTCTGTTCCAATGGCATGAGAATGGAGAGCCTTTATTTTAGAGATTAAAACAAATCTAATTGGACGGGATTTTTCCATTTTTGTTTTTGAGTTTGGCTAGATTTTTTATATCTACATTTAGGGCAGTCTCTACCGCGCGTTCGATGATTTATTGAGTCTCGCCACTCATGTTTACATTTTCCAAGCCACCAAACCTTTATGCCTGAACCATGAGAAAAGTATTCAGGAAGTAAAAAATTGTTCCTTGTCGGGTGCCACTCTTTTGCGATATCTGGAAATAGAAAGCTTAATGATTTTTCGAAGTGCACATGATTTCTTTCTGAATACATTTTATAAAAATGTTTAGATGCTAACCAATCTTCAACTCCCATATAATACTGAATTTTCCCTAGGGCTTCAGGTGCCGTTACATTTCGATTTTTGAGAATTAACTCTAATATTTTTTTAATTGTTGAAACCGCAATATGCCTTTTCTTAATGCTAATATCATTTTTATTTATTGTCTGCAGCCCTTCTTCTCTTACTCTTATTAGAAGTATCGAGGACTCCAAACATAAATACTTGTCTTGGTCTTTTTTATGTTTCTCTTGGTGCCAATAGAATCCATCATATTCGACTCCTATTTTTAACTCTGGTATGTATACGTCAACCTCAACTCCCTTTAAAATAGCTCTATGTTGTGTTGATGGAAATATTGTCTTTAGTTCGGTGAAAATTCTTAATTCCGGGATTGAAGTGGCAGGGTTGCATTTTGGACAAGCCGTGCCATTGGATCTATGATTAATGGTTGCTTGCCATTCGTGATCATCTCCTTTAGGGCACCTCCACCATACTTTCTTTGATGTAGATGGAGCAACACTGAACGGAGTTAGTTTGCCATTTTTAGTAGGGTGCCATTCTTTAGATAATTTTTTATTGATTGAACCTAAACTATTAGAGCGCACAAGCTTCTGGTTGCAACAGATGGGACAGCCTTTTCCATTGCTTCGATTGTTTAGATTTGACTGCCATTCATGTTCAGAGTTTTTGAGGCATTGCCACCATACCTTTGTTTTCGAGTTAGGCAAAATTTCAAACGGGGTTAAGGCTTTGTTTTTAGTAGCGTGCCACTCTTTTGCAAGTTGTGAATTAACTGTTCCGAAAGAGTTAGACCTCACAACTTTTTGATTAGAACAAATAGGACAACCAATTCCTTTGGTTCTGTTTGCAATAACTGCCTGCCATTCGTGATCTTCTCCTTTTGGGCACTTCCACCATACTTTCTTACCGGATCCATTCGTAACATCACAAGGGTTTAGATCCCCATTTTTGGTAGGGTGCCATTCCTTAACAAGCTTAGGATTTTTTTTAATAAAACTATTTTGTCCCATAAAAATGATTGCACCATTGGAATATATTACACCACTCGTCAGAGCAAAGGTCTGAGAGGTGCTAACACACTTTCTATATTTTCTCAAAGTACGAAGTAACTCCGATTGGCCCAGAATTACCTTTACAGAATCGTAGTGCCTTTATTCTCAAATGGGACGGGCAATATAGAGGATGCAAGAACGGCTAAAGCTACGACTGCCTGGAAAAGTCTATCAAGTCCCATGTGAATCTCCTTAAGTTTGAATTTAAATTTTGGTATTTGTTGGATATTGAAAACTGGATTGATGATCTGAGGAGCGCAATGGAGCAGTATACATTGGTTTTAGGCTCTACAACTTGGCCGGAAGAGATGAGCAAAAGTAAAATAAATACTGATTACAAGTAGCAAACGAGTAGCAGAAAAGTAGCAAAGGCGGCACATTTCACGATCTTTCGTGAAAGATTCGGGCTGAGGATGTCAGGCGCTTTTCAATGCTTTTATGTACTTAGTACATTTGGGTTTTTGGGGTTTATTACTCTCACAGCTTCAAAAAATTGGTCGGCGCGACAGGATTTGAACCTGCGACCTCATGCACCCCAAGCATGTGCGCTACCAGGCTGCGCCACGCGCCGAACCTCTTCAACATAGAAAATCATAGGGTTTTAATCAAGCTTGGAAGTGCCGCCTCGAGTTTCATTACACGCTGAATTACGAAATGTTGGCTGGCACTTTTAGTCGATCGTGATCACGCCTGGGAATGATGGTTGGCGATAGGGGACCGATGGGTTTTTGTCCGTTATATTCTTCATCCTTTGCTCAATATTTGACTTTAAATTGTGGCCTTGATTTAAGCGAAAGCTTGCATCTGCAGAAGGCTTGGCAGAGGTGAGTGAATAAAAGGTATGCAATTCATTGTCGCCGCGAAGTTTAAATGAATAGGGATTATTCCTAAAATCATATTTTCTCGTCATCGTCGGGTCATTCAAAGACTGCCTTAAGAAGTAATATCTTTCGGTATATAAAATTGGCTTTTTGATGCGCTCTCCGCCGCAAATTAAAAGACCTCGAGTCAAATATCTTATTTTATCTTTTTTCATTTTGGTGGTCATATTCGGATCTTTTGAGCCGACGCGATCAAGCAGCTTTGCATTTTCAATATAGGCTGGGTTTAAACGCACATTCAAACATGAATCATATTCATTGAGATTGAGTCGTAGATTCTCTTGATCGACATTGAGGCTGACTCCAGAGCTAGTTGAGGAATCTAAATTCTTGCCCTTGCTTTTTGAAATGCTATCGCTCCAACTCCAAGAATAACCAAATGGAGTGAAGACGCCGAGTAATGCTCCAATAGGTTTGATTAAACCTACGAAAGCAATGGGATTAAAAGTAGCCGAAGAAGATGCCGATGAAGAGGTCGAAATGCCGAACGAAACCGATTCACTGGAGCTGATATCAATGCCGAAGGTATCGAGAGGTTGAGTATCTTCGGTTTGCTTAAATTCAAAGACCGGCAATTTTCTCTCAAAAAAGAATACCGAGGTCGCATCTTTAAAAGTTGAAAGAACGCAATCGTCAACCAATTCTTCGGATAAATCTCGTTGGTCGGACTTCATCCAATTTGGTCGATATTTATCGAATTGTTTCTCGACCCATTCGCTTCCTCTCATTGCCCAATTGGATTGTTGATAAATGGGATCCTTGGTTTTGTTTTGACTTGGAATATAATCGTGAAACCAAAACTTACAGAGTCTGAACGCAAAATTTCTTTGTTGAATATATTGTTTTTGATTTTCAACTTTGGCGGCGTCCGCACCTTCGTCTGTCGCGACTTCCTTTTCAGGCACATAACTTATGAATTCTTGAAGCGCTTCTTTGGTCATCTTAGGCATATAGTTGGCAAGTCCTGGGACTTTATCTTGCACCATCAGCTTATCAATTTTGGCCATGGGATGACCTTTAGGGCCGCCATCATTACCATTGATAAAGCACATGGTATCACTGTCAAAGCGACTGCGATCGCAACGATAAATCCATTTTGAAAAGTCTGGAGTCATTTTGTTCAGAGATTCTAAAAAGCTCTCAACATTGGCTTGGCTTTGAGTCGGAACTGGCAAAAAGCTGTTCACTGACTTATCGATCTGAACTTCTAAAGCGCTGGTATTAATCATCACCAGGTCACTAAAGGCACTTGCAGCAAATTTGCCAATATCGAATGCCTCAGGTTTGTCCGTATTGATGGCCATCATTTCTTGGCGCTCAACTTCCATCAAGTCTTCGACCTTGGTATTTAAGAGATGCAAAGTGCCTAAGCGAAATTTTGCAATTTCAGGATCTGAATCCGAGGCATCATAATGAACATTTGAATAAAATCCGCTGCCGCAAGCCTTGGTCTCACATATTTGCAGGCTGCGCGCTTTGTTGTTGGCATACAAAGCCGTATCATAAACAAAAGCCTCAAGCGGTACAATTTGACCAATGAAGTTTTCAGTTGAGTATATGTCTGAGTTCTTATCAATTAAAGAATCAAATTTAGCGATACTTGCATGCGTTTTCGCCACGCCTGAAAATTCGACATTGAGGTCTTGCATTTGTTGGTCGAGATTTTGTGTCGAAAATTTTGAATAGTCTATTGGGTATAGTTCAACGAGCAGATTATTTTGAACGCGTAAAAAGCGCCAATCACTAAAGAAAAAATTCATGATGGTACCTTGAATGTGGCCCCCGATAAATTGCACAATCTTTTGCGCCGTTGCCACATGCTGGCGTTCACAGCCATCAACAGTGCCGTCTTCAAGTTTGTGGGGTTTTGCGCAGGTCTCGAGATTTTGCGTATCGATATAGTCTTTTTGAATGGCCACTCTCAAAAGATAATAACCGTCTTTAAGAGCTTCGGCCTGGGTATTGTCAGTGCGATCTGTTCTGGCTACTTGCACTTGGGGTAAATCAAAATTGAAAGTTTGAGAGGTATCTAAATTCAACGCGCGATCAATCGCAAAGATTTGATTGCCCCGTGGGGTCATTGCAAAACGATTGAGATTGAGTTTGATCTTGCGATTTTTCGAGCTCGCTTTGAGATTCTCAAACTCTAGTCGCTTTGCCGGCATTCGCAAATCAAACATGGGTGTTGGACTTAAAGGATCAATGGCAACTGGCAATTTCATTTCTTGGCCATTACTTGATATAATGATCATGCCCTCTTTAGGCACTTCACGAGAATAAAAAGAAAGATTTTTAAAAGTTTCAACCCAAATGAGGCAGCCGCCGTTATCATTTGTAGTTGTAATTGGTGCAACCGGTACGCCAGTATAAGACTGAATCTGAAAAGTTTCACCAATGAGTGGGGACTTATTCGCATTGACGATACAAGCTTTGAAAGTGATATCACGATCAACAAATTGTAGATTCTCATTTTGGTGTTGGGCATCTGGCGAGGCGCCGAAGCTCCACGGAGATTCGGGCACGCTAAAAGAATGCGTGGTAACCAAATTCAAACTCTTAATTTCGCTTGGGCTTGATTGCACAAGTGTCATGCTTGAGCTGTTTGACTTTATTTTTGTGCCATCTTGTCTGAAGGCTCCATTTAAGTAGCTGGCAATTTGAAAATCCTTGCCGACATTATTGAGGCCATCAACTAATTTTGGCCCAAATCCGCCGGTCAAAGTATTCGATTCGCCCAGAGTATAAACGCCATTAAATACACTTAATGATTCGGGTCCCTGAACCGGAATAAGTTGCAGAGCAAGTCGCAATTCGCCTTGGTTGACCAATTTATTGAGCTCTACGACTTCATCTATTTTGAGTTTTAGGTTGTCCATGTTTGCTGGTTTTTTTGAATGCACTTCAAAGACAATTAATTTTTGGTTTTCATTTTGTTTTGCCGCATCTTTTGAAGGTTTGGACTCAATTACGAAGTAGAGGTGATAATCAAATAATCCATTGGTAAAGGCAACAGTACCGACTTTACCAGACGAAGAGGTCGTATAAACCGACGGTGTGAGCTCGCCATGAATTTTAATTTTTCGTGCTTTAGCTGAAAGCTCAATATCGAGTGCTTGTATGCTAAACGAGTCTGGCCAAGTTGGGACTTTGAGTTTTTCTTGATTGCCAAGACGTCCTTGCAAGGCATCGTCAGCTTTAGCAAGAGGTGCGAGATCGCGTTCAGCAATTTTACTTGGATTGAAATTGAGATCCACATAATTATCAGAAGTCTCCCAAGGTCTAATTGCAAAGCGCAGGGTGCGTCGCCCAGAATGAATTCCGGTTGCGATGATCTTTCTCTGCTCAGATACAAAAATAGATTGAGCAAAGAAATTAAAGGGAACTTTTTCAGACCAAACCAGGCAGCCTGATACATTGGTTTTAAGATCCTTCAATGAGTCGGCACCTTCAATCCGAAAGCTATGGCCGATGACAGACTCAAGAGTTCGCTTGTCCTGAATGCAAACATTAAACGTAAGCTTTTTAGAAAGTGGAATTTTAAAGTTGCTATTGAGTTCTTGTTCTTCAAAAGTAGCCGTAGTTTCTCTTAGCGCAAAGGTGGCAAGGCTTTCTTCTTGCGCATCTAGCGAATTGGCATCGGGAGATTTATGCTCTGGCCGAAAACAACTTGAAAGCAATAAGAAACAAAAAATGCTGATTGAGAGCATTTGCGCCTGTTCACTCACTGTTTGCTGTGAAGGACTCTTTATTTTAAAAAAGTTTAGAGTTGCCATAGTCGGTCACAAACCTCAAAAAGAAAAATTGTTGATTATACTGACTCGAATTTTGATTGATTAGGCTTGAATTGTAGTAATCAGCTTTTGCTGAAAAATGTTCTTTGGGAAATTCGATTTTCAAGTGGCCGCCATAGCCCTCCATATTGTTGTGTCCATACTCAGCTGAATTGAAATAGGCTGGAGAAGAATCGGATTCATTGAAATAAGCTTCAAAAGACGGCGTGATAATAAGATCAGCTGTTGCCTTGTATTCAATTTTAGCTTCTGTGACTTGACCGAGTCGTGAATCGACCGGAGCTGCGCCGTTGCTTACCAGCTGTTCGCTCAAGCTGATTTTGAATTTAGAGTTGATTTTCCAGGCAAGATCACCGCTTGCAAACAAGCCTTCAAAGGCATAGTGAAATTGCGATGAATTGGGACCGGTTTCGTAAACGGTATTTCCGTAAAGCGCACTTTGGTTGGCGACGGCACCGGGGAGATTGGCAAATTTGAAATGGCCAAGCGAGAGTCCGCCGATCAAGTTACGATTGAATAGGGGAGTTTTCAAATCAATGCCTTCGGCATAAAAGGCCGGAGTGATTTCTTGATCTGCGGTTTGGGTTGATAGTGAGCTCGAAGTCGGAATCATTTGCTCAGCAAAAATTTGAATATGCTGATGTTCGGTTCCAAACATAAGCTCTTCGCTGATTCCCGGAAAGGCATAGTCTGAAACAACTAGGCTCGGAATCGAAAAGTCTTGAACCGATAAAGCGCCCAAACTAAATTTAAAATGACTAAAAGGACTTAGTTTGATGGCGGCTTCTTTAAAAGAAAAGCCACTATGAGACTCAGAGTCGCCGTAGCGGTACTGAGAGTGGCCAGTGATGAGATTAAATCCGGCGGACAAATCAAATTCAGCAAAACTCAATGGACTATAAATTAATTTTGAAAAAAAACTTGCAGCAGCACTTTGCTCTTGTTGTTTTTCGTCGCCATAAAAATTTCCGCCAAAGCCAGCCATTAAGTCATATTGAAATTTATCTGGTAGAGCTTGCTTGGCGGCGGGAGTTTTCATTGAATTTGAATTCGGAGTATTGGCTTTTGTATTGGATTGGCTCGAATCAAAATCAAGGCTTTGGGCAAAGCTTGATGAAGCGAAGAGAAGCAGGCTTAGGCACAATATGGTATAAGCTTTAAGATAAAGCAGACTTCGGCTTGAAGCCGAAATATTTTTTGCTTTAGAGTTTTCACAAACAATGCGCACGTCTACCTCTAGATAGAACTTCAATATTCAAGAAGCGTTCTCGGCGCCGACACGTCTAAGTCATTGAAACCACTTGCAAGTTTTGAATAAAAAAGCCTAAGCCTTGTCGATCAACTAGGCAGCTTGGCCAAAATTGGGACCAAATCCTCAAACAAATCGAAATAAGTAGCTGTTGCTAAAGGCATTTTTTGAGTAGCTAAAATAAATATCAAGCTGCATTAAGGGTTGAGAAAGTGAGAGCTTCTCAATAGTCTGATCGCTCAAAGGAGAAATATTTCATGAAACCAACAAGTCATTTTACAGCTTCGATTTTGGCAGCGATTGTGTCGTGCGTTCTTTTGTTTGCAACCTCAGCCCGAGCCGAAACAAAAATAGGTTATGTCGATTTGAGAAAGGCGCTACAGGATACTTCGGCAGGTAAAAAAGCGCAAAAAGATTTAAAAAAAGAATATGATGCCAAGAAAGAGGAGCTCGAGAAAAAAGAAAAAGATTTGAAAGCCATGAACGATGACCTCGATAAAAAGAAATTGGTTTTGAGTGATGAAGTAAAGCAAAAGAAACAAATTGAATTGCAGCAAGAAATGGGAAAATTTCAGCAGCAAGTTCAAAGCACTCAGGCGGCTTTGCAAAAGAAAGAGCGTGAAATGACTCAGCCAATTCTTGAAAAGCTTCAAGAGATTTTAGACAAACGAGCGAAGGCTGATGGCTATACCGTAGTGCTTGAAAAATCTGAGCAAAGTGTGCTTTGGGCAAAAAAAGATATTGATATGACAGATGAAATCGTTAAAGAGTACGAGAAATCTGCCGGAAAGTAAGTTATGCATTTCGCCGAGAAACCTGTATATGATGTTGAACATATCATGCGGCTTTTGCCGCATCGGTTTCCGTTTCTTTTGGTAGATCGGGTGGAGCGGCTTGAGCGTCCACCGACTTATCCCAATGAAAATCGCGTGGGCTGTAAGTTGTGGGCCACTAAGTGTGTCACCTTCAATGAGCCCTATTTCACCGGCCACTTTCCTCATAAACCAATTATGCCGGGTGTGCTTCAGGTTGAAGCTATGGCCCAAGCGGCAGCACTCATTTGCGTAGATCCTGACGGACCCAAATTAGATGTTTTAATTGCTTCAATAAAAGAAGCAAAATTTCGTCGCGCTGTTGTCCCCGGTGATGTGCTTGAGATTTTTGCAGAAATAAAAAAAGATCGCGGCTCAATGGTGATTGTTAAGTGTGAGGCAAGAGTACGTGGCAACTTAGTGGCGGAGGCTGAAGTTTTAGCAAAAGTTTTTTTGCTGGTCGATCCCCACAATCTAAATCCAAATTAAGAGGAGAATATGGCCAATCGTATCCATCCTTCGAGCGTCATTTCAAAGACTGCCGAACTTGCCAGTGATGTTGAAGTCGGACCTTTTTGTAATATTATTGGCCGAGTAAAAATTGATTCAGGAACCAAATTAATTTCGCACGTATGTATTGGTAGCGAATTCGGTATTGTTGAAATCGGAAAAAACAATACAGTATGCGCGGGAGCAGCGCTTGGCGGTCCCCCCCAAGATTTGAAATACAAGGGTGAAGCGACAAAACTCATCATTGGTGATCACAATCACATTCGCGAGCTCGCAACATTGAATATCGGAACTCCTGGCGGCGGTGGTATAACCCGCATTGGGAGTCATTGTCTCATTATGTCTTATTCGCACGTCGCGCATGACTGTCGCGTGGGCGATCACGTGGTGATCGCGAATTCCTCGCAATTGGCAGGACATGTGACGCTTGAAGATCACGTCAAAGTTGGCGGGATTTGTGCCTTCAATCAATTTGTTCGTGTCGGAAAGTATGCCATGATTGCCGGCGACAGTGCGGTCAATAAAGACATTCTTCCCTTTACAATTGCTCAGGGTAAATACGCCATTATGAGGGCGACCAATCGGATTGGCCTTGAACGCGCGGGTTTTGCCAAAGAGGACATCGAGGCCATCAATCGCGCCGTTCGTATTTTCACCAAAGGGACCGGCACAATTGAAGAATGTGTGGCTCGAATTAAAGCGGAGTGCCAGCCATCTGAGTCCCTTAGTTATTTCGTAAAAGCAATTGAAGAACCTTCTGATCGCGGGATTGCTCGCGAGTAATTTGGTTTGAGCGATAAAAATAAAAAAGAGCGAGCTGAAAATCATGAAGAAATTGAAGTGTGCAGTAGTTGGCGTTGGATATTTGGGAAGATTTCATG
Source organism: Bdellovibrionales bacterium (assembly GCA_043739185.1). Taxonomy (GTDB): domain Bacteria; phylum Bdellovibrionota; class Bdellovibrionia; order Bdellovibrionales; family JAMPXM01; genus JAYTQQ01. The sequence continues at coordinate 27,336 of JAYUEN010000234.1, read as the reverse complement.
CGCAAAAATATAAGACTTTAGTTGATACTGGTCGAAACATCGAACTCGTAGGGGTCTGTGATGCGAATTTTGAGCGTGCGGGCGATATTGCGCGCGAAGTGGGCAGCAAGGCATTTTCAGATTATCGAGAGCTCATTGGCCAGGTAGATGCCGTGACTGTAGCATCTTCGACGCGTTCACATTTTGAAATTGCGAAATTCTTTTTAGAAAACGGAATTCACGTTCACGTTGAAAAACCAATGACGGCAACGATTCCTGAAGCTGAGGCTTTGGTGAAACTCGCGCGTGAAAAAAAGCTAAAACTTCAAGTTGGTCATGTTGAGAGATTCAATGCTGCCCTTACCGCTGCCAAAGAGAAATTGATGAATCCGCTTTTTATAGAGTGCCATCGTTTGGCGCCCTTTAAGCCTCGCGGCGTAGATGTGGATGTGATCTTAGACCTCATGATTCACGATTTGGATGTTATTTTGTCACTTGTTAAATCACCAGTGAAAAATATTTCGGCAGTCGGTGCACCCGTGCTAACAAAATATGTTGATATTGCTAATGCCAGAATTGAGTTTGAAAGCGGAACGGTTGCCAATGTTACGAGCTCGAGGGTTTCTCAAAGTTCAACCAGAAAGTTTCGAGTTTTTCAAAGCAGTCAGTATCTATCAATTGATTTTGGTACCAGCGAAGTCAATCTTACCACTAAAACCAAAGGGGAGTGGAAGGAAGATCAAATTCCCCTTGAATTTGACTCTTGGAATATGGACAAGGTCGATGCACTTCTAGAAGAAACCAAAGCCTTTATCACTTGTATTGAAAAGGATACTCGCCCTATCGTTTCGGGCGAAGATGGCCTCATCGCTTTAGCGCTTGCCGACCGTATTAGTAACGATATCAATCAAAGACTTATAAAGTTTATTCCGTGAACCAATCTGATCGAAAAGAAGTTCTCATCATCGCTGCAGAGGCCTCGAGTGCGCTTTATGCTGAGCGCCTCTTGCAATACTGGAAGCGAAACTCGCAATCTCAAGAACCGCCGCACGGATTTGGGATTGGCAATTTTGCCATGGAGTCTCTGGGTTTTGAAATAATTGGGCGCTCTGAAGAAATGGCGGTGGTGGGTCTGCAAGAAGTGATTGCGCACTGGTCGCTGATCAAAGCCACCTATAAAAAAATTCTGGCAGAGGCCGAAAGACGAAAGCCAAAATTTGCGCTCTTGCTCGACTATCCAGAATTTAATTTGCGAATGGCCAAAGATCTTAAAGCGCTCGGAATAAAAGTTATTTATTATATTTCTCCGCAGATTTGGGCATGGCGAACCGGTAGAGTTCACAATATTCAAAAAGTAGTAGACCGGATGTTGGTTATTTTACCTTTTGAGAAAGATTTTTATCAAAAGTACAATGTGCCGGTCGACTTTGTTGGTCATCCACTTTTGGATGAAATAGATGTTAAGCTTTTTGATCCGAGTTTCATTCAGTATAAACGTGAAAAATTTGGCCTGAAAAAAGATGATAAGGTTTTGGGCCTTATGCCCGGAAGCAGACGTTCTGAGATCAAACATCATTTACGGGCCCAACTTGAAGCAAGTCAAATTTTGATTCGAAAGTTTCCTTGGCTGAAAATCGTTTTATTGCTCGCGCCAACATTGGAGCGAGAGAGTGTGATGCCCGTCCTTTCCGAATTTGAATTGCCAATTCAAATCATAAAAGATGAACCAATGGAAATGATCGCCATGACCGACTTGATTTTATGTGCTTCCGGAACTGCGACGCTTATGGTGGGCTTGCTACACAAACCCATGGTCATTATGTATCGCATGAATGCGTTCTCGGCAAAGGTAGCGAAATTACTCGTCAATAAAACCCCATTTTTTGGCATGGCAAATTTGATCTTGAACGAGCGAGCTGTGCCCGAGCTCTTTCAAGAAGAAGCCGCGCCCGAATTTTTAGCTAAAAATTTAGGTGATCTGTTGGAGTCCAAAACTAAATTTGAAGAAACCGCAAATAAATTATCTGGCCTGCAGGCAAAGCTTGGTGAGAAGGATGCAACCAAGAGAGTAGCAGATATTCTCAATGAGTATTTGTGAATTCATTTTCAAATCCAATAAAGATACTTAAAATTATTTTGTCTCCCTTATTGCTATTGCTTGGAGCTGTTTACTCCGTGATCATGCTATTTCGCAATTTGCTTTATGATTTGAGAATATTGAAGGTCAATTTCGTATCAGGCCCGCAAATTATTAGCATCGGCAACCTAACTGCAGGCGGCACGGGTAAGACTCCGATAACAGCAGAGCTTTACAAAGGACTAATGGCAAAAGGCCTTTTGACCTATATCATAAGTCGCGGTTATCGCGGAAATTATGCCACTTATTTTTCAAAGGACGCAGTTGAGGTGGATTTTAAGTTGGACCAAGCTTCGTCGATTTTCGGTGATGAGCCAACTTGGTTTAATGAGACATTAAAGGCACGGGTTTGGGTCGGAAAAAATAAATTTGAAACCGCTCAAATGATGTTGCGCTCTCAAGCTGAAGCACCTCAGATAATTTTGGCAGACGATGCTTTTCAGCACCGCAAGCTCGGCAGAAATCTCGATATTTTAGTAATCGATGCGACCGCTGGTTTCTTAGACTATTTGCCGCTTCCCTTGGGACGCGGCCGAGAAGATTTTGTATTGGGTTTGCGAAGAGCGGACATTATCATTTTAAATAAAATCAATCTGGTTTCAGTGGCCAGAGTGACTTGTCTGAGAAATATTTTGAAAGCTCTTAAGACTCATAAGAGCACTTTTATAGAAGCCTCCAATGAGATTTCGAAATTTGTTTTATTGGATTCAAATCAGGTTTTTCATTTTGAAAATCGTGATCGCAAAAAGGTTTTTTTAGCATCAGGGATTGCAAGGCCAGCGCAGTTTTTAGATTTGATCAACGCTAAAGGTACTGTGCAAGTCGCGGGACATTTTGTATTGCCAGATCATGCGGACTTTTCAAGTGAAATACTCAAACGTATCGAAAGCCAGGCCCTTCAAAGTGGGTCTGAATATATTGTTGTCACTGAAAAAGATGCTGTTAAAATGAAAGGCGTGAAATTGCAGCTACCTATTTTGGTAAGTCACCTTAAACTTTTAGCTCCGGAGCTTTTAGATGCAGTTTTTGATAGGATTCCTCGGTAAAATATTAGCTGCGGTCGTTGCCTATTCTCCGGCAAAGGTCCGACAATTTTTAGGCGATTTTTTCGGCGTACTTTGGTTTGATGTCTTTAGAATTCGGCGTCGGGTTGCTCTTGAAAATTTGCGTTTGGCTTTTCCTGAAAAAAGTGAAGGCGAAATTGTACATATCGGACGAGATTCACTTAGAAATATGGGGCAAACGCTTGTTGATTTTGCGCAATTTCCTTTTTTAACTGCAAATAAGCTTGATCAATTTATGGAATTTCAAGGCTTTGAAAATGTAAATGAAGCACTTAAAAGAAAAAAAGGTGTATTGTTTTTAAGTATGCACATTGGCAATGGCGATCTCGGAGTTACTGGGTGTTCAATTCGCGGCTTAAAGGTTCATCTGATATCAAAGAGATTTAAATCAAAATGGCTCGATGACCTCTGGTTCGGGATGCGGGCAAACCACGGTACGAAATTTGTTTCTCCAGAGAAAAGTTCATTTACGATTCTGCGCGCTCTCGGTCAGAATGAAATTGTAATATTTGTGCTTGATCAATTTATGGGACCACCGGTGGGGGTACGGACGAAATTTTTTGGGCGCGAAACGGGAACAGCCATGGGCTTAGCACTTGTGCATCTTCGAACCAATGCTCCCTTGGTGGTGAGCTATACCTACAGAAGACCAGATAATAAGCTAGTCGTCGTATTTGAAAAGGAGCTCTCGATTGCAGACTTTGGACTAGATCCGCAATCACCCGATCGCGCTCAAACAATCTCGATGCTCACACAGAAGTATACTGATAAGATTGAGGAAATAGTACGACGTCATCCCGGTCAGTGGATGTGGATTCATAGGCGTTGGAAGGATTTTGTTGAAGGTCCCAAAGTTTAAATTCAATTATTTTTTTGCGTTTTGTTTCTTTGTAATTTTCTTAGAGGCTGGATGCAGCGCTAAATTCTTAAAAAAAGACAATGCAGCTCAGCTATTGAAAAGTGACGAATATGATAAAGCCGTTACGATTTCAAAGATCGAAGGACCATCTGGCAAGTATGTTAAAATAGATTCTACTCAATATTTAGAGCTGTATCCCAAGAAATCTCCCGCGAAAATCTTGAGGCATAAAGCCGCTAAAGTGCTTCATCCTCCAAAGGCCGAGGTAGATGCAGTTGCTAAAACGGTTCATTTGCCGAGTTTTGAAGACTCGGAAGGTTTTGTGGGTAGGCGCCCAACGAATGATCCATTCCGAGTTGGCGAAAAAATGAGTTTTGAAGTGAGCTATTTTGGCGTCGTGGCGGGAGAACTCTCGATGAAAGTTCTGCCTTTTGTCTATGTCAATGGCAGAAAAGCTTACCATTTTGCAGCCAGTGGTCAAACCGTCAGTGTCTTTGAAATGTTTTATGCAGTAGATGATTGGCTTGAAACTTTTGTCGACTTTGAAAATATGGTGCCGATGAATTATGCCCTTCATGTGAAAGAGAGTAAGCAGCTTCGCGAAACCAGAAGCTTCTTTAACTGGAATACCATGAAGGGAAGTTTTTGGGATAAAAGGATTACCAAAGAAGATGGCGTCGAGGAAAAGAAATATGAATGGGATATCTTAGAATATTCGCAAAATGTATTTTCGGCGCCATTTTATTTAAGAACTTTCAAGCTTGAGCCTGGCAAAAAGCTGGTTTACCGCTTGGCGCATGAAAAAGAAAATATTCAAGTTACGGCAGAAGTTTTGCGTCGTGAAAAGCTCAGTACACCAGCGGGTACTTTTGATGCCATCGTGCTCCAGCCTCATATTGAAATCGGAGGAGTCTTTAAGCCCATTGGCGATATCTTTTTATGGCTGACAGACGATGACCGAAAATTTATTTTGAAAATTGAGAGTAAGATTAAAATTGGAAAAATAGTTGCCGAGATCAAGAGTCTAGAGCGCGGCGACGATAAGGGTGGTCCAGAGCCCACTCCAATAGTTGAGCCAAAACCAGAAAAGGTCTTTGAGCCAGCCAAAAATATGTAATGGCGACATCGACTCGAGTCTAGACTTTATAAAAGTCACCTTCTCAAAGCCTTCAGCCGTAGTAAGCTTATAGAATATGAGCATGATCAATTGCCGACATTTCAACGGATACAAACCATGTGGTAAGAACGATCTCTGCGATGAAAATTGTCCGTCTATTCAGATCCCGAGCACACGTATACTGATCATTCATCTCGAGGCATTAGGGGCCGTGCTGAGATCAACTGCTTTACTCGCCCCAATAAAGAGAAAATTTCCGAACTCACATATTACCTGGATCACACAAAAACCTGCCGACCAGTTGCTCATGCATAATCCCTTGGTAGATCGAGTTTTAAACTATGAGCTCAGTAGCGTTCTCGCCTTGCGCGCACTTAATTTTGATGTGTGTTTTTGCATTGATAAATCTTTTGCGGCGACTGGCCTTGCCGCTGAAATTCAAAGTGAATTGTTTTTTGGTTTTCAGTTGGATGCGAAGTCAGGGTCGATTGTGCCGGCAACTGAAGCGGCATTTGAACTTTGGAGCTTGGGGCTAAGTAATCAAAAGAAATTTTTTGAAAACCAAAAACCTGAGACGCAGCTTACCTGTGAGGCCCTTGAGCTTTCGCCATATAAAAGAGATTCCTATCTACTTCCTCTAACAGAGCAAGAGCAAAAAGAGACTGAACGACGCAAACGTCTTTGGTCGCAAGGCACAAAAATCATCGTGGGACTCAATACGGGTTGCAGTGATGTTATTCGTTATAAAAAAATGAGTGTGAGAGCGCATCGAGATTTGATTGCCAAGGTATCTGCAAATTCGAAATTTCAAATTGTTCTCTTAGGTGGTCGAGAAGACGCTATTCGCAATCAAGAAGTTGCAGAGGGGCTTGATGTCATTCAAAGCCCGACCGACTCTGGCTTGCGCGACGGGATCATAAGTTGCAACGCGTGTGACATAATTGTAAGTGGCGATAGCCTTGGAATGCACATTGGTATTGCCCTTAGTAAATGGATGATAGCGTGGTTTGGACCAACTTGCCGTCAGGAGATTGATTTGTATGACAAGGGAATAAAGGTTTTAAGCGAAGCGACTTGTGGCCCTTGCTGGAAACGATTTTGCGATCAGCCAACAATGTGTTATGACTTAGTGGATCTAGAGAAAATTTATTCTGGCATATTATTAGGGCACCAAAGGATTTTGAATACGCATGCCTCAAAAGATATTAATTATACAGACAGCATTTATTGGTGATGCACTTTTAAGTATTCCACTTTTAAAAAATCTGAATAAGTATTACCCAAACGCCGAACTAAGCTATCTTTGTAGGGCTGGCATTGGTGAATTTTTAGAGCAATTGAAGCTTGTAAAAACAGTTCATGAAATTAAAAAGCAAGATTCCAAAAGTCGCAAATTGGTAATGCAGAAACTTAAAAGTCAAATTTGGGATTGGATCATTTGTCCACACGAGTCAGTACGATCTCAGTTTATTTGTCATTCGCTTAAAGCGAAAAGAAAGACCTCATATAAAAAGTTTTGGGGAGCCTTTACTTTTGATGAGCTCATCGAGCGCCCCTTAGATTTACCTGAAGCACTTCGCACACTAGCTCTTTTGCAAAACTCTCAGCCAGATATTAAAAAATTGCTAAGTGATTATAGAGGGCAAAAAGATAGCATACGAGAAATCGAATTCACAATGTCCGAGCAATTGCTTGATTTGACCGGATTGAAAAATAACCTACACACGAATTTGGTTCGAAAGTTTAGGCCAATTCCGAGCTCAGTATCTATGGAGATCGCGCGCTTCACGCAGCTTCGAAGCCAAAGCCATCAAATGAGATTGGCGCTTTCGAGTGAACGAGTTGGCGGGATTTTAAAGTTGGCGAAAAATCGCAAGATTTTTGTTTTAGCGCCTGGCTCCGTTTGGGAAACTAAGATTTGGCGTCGAGAATACTTTCGTGAGGTTTGTAAAAACTTGGCTCAGAGGCATTTCGTAGTTTTGATCGGGGGACCACCCGAGCGAGAATTGTGTAGTGATTTGCTTGAGGGTTTAGAAAATGTCTACAATGCTGCCGGCGAAACCAGTCTTTGGGAGTCCGCAGAAATATTAGCTTGTTCGGATCAAGTGCTCACCAACGATAGCGGAGCCATGCATTTGGCTTCTTTGAGCTCCGCAAATGTATTATCCATTTTTGGTCCTACTGTTTTAGAGCAAGGCTATCGCCCATGGAATGACTTTGCACAAAGTATCGAAAGCTCGATGTATTGTCGGCCCTGCGGCAAACATGGCGCCAAAAAATGCCCACTGTCCCATCATGCCTGTATGAAATTAATTTCGCCTAATCAAGTTCTCGAGCTTATAGATCCTAAGGGCTAAACATAGTCCTTTACATTGATGCCATACTTTCGAATTTTTCGGAGCAATGTATTCTTGGGAATATTTGCTAGCGCCACTGTTTTATTTATTCGACCATGATTGGCTTTAAGCGCATTGATAATGAATTCTTTTTCAGCCTGTTCTTTATAGAGTTCAAAATCAAGAGTTCCGCCAGGGCTTATGCTCGGCAGCACTTGATGGTTTTGATTTCGAGACAGTGTCGCGCTTTTATCGCTGCTTGCTTTAGTTAAATTATCTGGTAGCGACTTAAGCGTGATTTGCTCGCCACTTTCAATGATAAAAGCGCGCTCGACCACATTCTCAAGTTCACGAATATTACCGGGCCATTTGTATGCCCGCATGGCTTCAAGGGCATCAGCGCTAATGGTATTTAAATTTCTGCCATGCAATTTTCCGAATTTTTTCATAAAATATTGGGCCAAATCGGGGATATCGTCTATACGATCACGCAGCGGCGGCAAAAAAATCGGCATCACATTGAGGCGATAAAATAAATCTTCTCGAAAGCCAGCGTCTTCAATCATTTTTTCAAGATTGCGGTTGGTGGCCGCAATTATTCGCGCATCGGTTTTTACTTCGCGATTTGAACCCACGGGAGTGAATTTTCTCTCTTGCAAAACGCGCAAAAGGCTCACTTGCATGGTCGGATTCAATTCGGCAATTTCATCTAAGAAAAAAGTTCCGTTGTTGGCTACTTGAAACTTGCCAATTTTTCTTTCGTTCGCTCCCGTAAAAGAACCCTTCTCGTGTCCGAAGAGTTCACTTTCGATCAAGGTTTCAGGTATGGCCCCGCAATTGATGGCCACAAAGGATCCTTTTTTGCGTGGTGAATTATAATGAATTGCTCGCGCCACCAATTCCTTACCGGTGCCGTTTTCACCGCGTATTAAAACATTGGTATCAACTCGACAAAGCTTATAGATGAGATCAAAGACTTCACGCATTTTTTTACTAGAGCCGACAAATTCACTTTCAACATCATCGTCGAAAATGGGATTCGAAATGGCTAGTCGCGATACCATTTCACTGGCTTCGACTGAGCGTCTCACAATTTCAATTAATTTTTCAGGTTGAACGGGTTTTTCAAGGTAATCGTAGGCGCCTTCTTTGATGGCGGTCACGGCATCTACTAAATTGCTATGTGCAGTCATCAAAACTACAAAAGTTCGCGGGTCATGTTGCTTGATCAGGCTGAGCGCTTCAAGGCCAGTCATTTGTGGCATGCGGACATCCATCAGAACAATATCCCATACCTGCAGCTTAAACTTTTGAACCGCTTCGGCGCCGTTTGAAGCTTCATCAATTTCAAATTCAAACTCAGGTAAACTGGATCGTAAAACACTGATAACGGCTTTTCGCAATTCACTTTCATCATCAACGATCAGAATTTTTAAATGATTTTTCATTTTATATTCCTTCTAAAATATTGAGCGCGAACTTCAATTAAGATTGCTCTTCAACCGGAAGAGAAAATCCAATCTTTGTTCCTTGTCCAGCTTGGCTTTCTAAAAAAACTTTGCCTTTGTGGAGTTCAATAAAATACTTTACTAAATAGAGACCCAATCCAGATCCTTTTACATTCATTTCACTTTGTTTGCCACGAGTAAATTTTTGCCAAATTTGCTCTTGCTCCACTGTGTCGATTCCCACGCCATTGTCTTCAACTGTAATAGTCACGGCTTCGCCGTTATCCTGGGAGCTAATCTTAATAAGACCGTCTTCTGGAGTATATTGAACCGCATTTTCTAATAAGTTTGCAATTACTTCTTCAATGAGCGTGATATCGACCTCTAACGAAAACATCGGTTCAAGTTTGGTATCAATTTGAATGTTTTTTTCAATCGCAAGTGGGGCAATTCTTGAGATGACCCGCAATATATTTTCATTTATGTCGGTGACCTCTTTGTTGAGGCGAAAGTCTTTGGCTTCTACTTTTGAAATTTGTAAAATGCTGCGAATATAGCGATGTAGTTCATCACTAAATCTGCGCATGGATCTCAAATCCTTATTGAGCTCTTGATCCTCACTTTTAGCCAAGAGGCGATCGGTAATTGCTTGAATTTTTGCAATTGGGGTTTTGAGATCATGGCTCATCATGCTTACGAAATTACTCTTTAAGAGTTCAATTTCGCTAAGGTAGCGTTGCTCCTCCTGCAATCTCCAATTGAGCTGTTCACCCATCGTGAGCTGATAGCTCAAAAATACGATATAAGTGACCGCTATCTGAAGAAGGGGTGCAATCACTGGTATCCAAAAGTAGTGAACATCAAAAAACCAGGCCGACAAAGTTGCAAGCAGGGTACCGAACCAAAATAAAACCAGAAGTGCTACGGTCTGAGGATAACCGCGTATGATCCAAAGGCTCAAGATAAGTACGAGAAACAATATCAAAATATAAAATATTTTTGGAAATTGGCCAATGTGTTTGTCACTTAAAATATTATCACAAATATTTGCCAATATTTCAGCTCGGCTCATTTGACCTAGCGGAGTTTGCATAAGGTCGAAACTGCCTGAACTTGAACCCACGATAATGATTTTGTTCTTGAGCAAACTGGGGTCTACTTTGTGGCTCAGAATGTCCTTCAAATTGAAACTTTGAAATGAGTTTTCCGGACCTTGAAAATTGATCATTTGATTGGTTCTTTGAAAGTTAAAGCGCTGCTTAGGATGGGCGATTCGAACCAGCTGGCTTGCAAAGTGATCAATCTCGAAAAAGGGAGATCCGTATCTTCTCAAAACTCCATCATCGTCTAATTTTAGGTTTTTAATGCCAATATTTGCATTGTAGTTGGCAGCAAATGCCGGCATGACGAGACGCTCGCTACTATCGAGATCTGCCGCCCATATGATTTTTGGATTGAAGAACACATCTCTTTGATTCAGTGGCAAACTCGAAATTTGAACATAGTCACCAAAGAAAAAAGAAACTCCGATAGCTCGAGGCTCAAGTGTTAGCAATTCGCTTAAGAGTTGATACCAAACTCTTGAGTTCCAAAAAAAACTATCCGAAAGATTTGATATTTCTTTTAATGGCCTTAAAACATTTTGATGGCGCTCAATGAGCGAAGACCAATCTTCCTCTGTTATCTGAATCAATACGATTTCATCTGAAATCTTCTGCACTCCTCTGAGTTGAAAGCGCAAATCGTAATGAGGTGAATCTTGAAAGAGAATGACGGCCGCACCCACGACCCAGCAGACAAAAACTCGCGACCAAAAAGCTCGGCCTCGCCAAATTAAAATTGAGTAAAAGCGAATTCGTTTATAGAGAGTTCCTTCAGAACTAAGTCCAGCGGAATTAAGAATTTTACCTAGCCAAAAACCAAATGACTTCATTTTGACGCAAAATATCAAACTCTGTAAGAAAGCTCAAGGAGGTTCTGGTTTTTCGCTCAATATCTGTTATTTTTGTTCTCTATGAAGCTACTCAAGGATGTTGACGATTTTCCTAAAAATATTTCAAGTTCGGTCGTTAGCGTCGGAAATTTCGACGGCCTTCATCTCGGTCACCAGGCCCTCATTCATCGCTTAAAAGAGGCAGCCAAGAGAGAAAATGCACCCTCAGTAGTTATGACTTTTTGGCCGCATCCCATGCAGGTTTTACAGCCTGAGCGTAAATTGAAGTGCATTTTTAGCCGTGAAGATCAGTCGCGGATGCTCAGTGAATACGGCGTTGATTTCTTGATTGTTCAGGCCTTTTCGCGCAGTTTTTCTGAGCTCACCCCTGAACAATTTGTGGTATCGAAACTCTTCAAGCCCTTGCGACCTAAAGATCTTGTGGTGGGCTATGATTTCGCATTTGGAGCTCACAAGAAGGGTTCAATTGAGTTTTTAAAACAAAAAGGCGATGAATTGGGCTTTCGGGTGGATCTCATTGCTCCGGTTAAATTAAAGGATCAAATAGTTTCAAGCTCGCGTATTCGTCAATTGATTGCCGAGGGGGACGTAAAGTTTGCCGGCGAAATGCTGAGGCGAAACTTTTATCTTGAGGGAATAGTTGAAAAGGGATTTCAGCGCGGACGCAAAATTGGTATTCCGACTGCGAATATTTTATGCTTAAGTGAAACCACGCCCAATGCCGGAGTTTATTGTGGTTATGCGCACCTTAAAGGGGAGCCAAGGTTTAGGGCCGTTATGAACATTGGAGTCAATCCAACTTTTTCAGAGTCCTCTCATCAAACGATTGAATGTCATTTGTTAGAGTTTGACCGAGATATTTATGGCCGCGAATTACGGGTTGAATTTGTTTCAAAACTTCGAAACGAACGAAAGTTTCCGGGCGTCCCAGAATTGGTGACGCAAATTCAGTTGGATATCGTTGAGGCAAAAAAAATCTTAGGTGAACTAGGCTCAAATGAAATGGACTGAAATTTCAAATGATCCCGAGAATAAGCGTTTTGAAGTTTTAAGTGCTGAACTTAATAAAAATGGTTTTAAAAATCAATTCGTCCCCACGTTGCTGCCAAATGAGTTCTGTAAGCCTGAATTTTTTGAAGTTGAAGAAAACTGTGAGCGTTTTCGGGATTTTTTGAAAAAAATAAAAAACGAATATTCGCAGATTCGCGTGGGTGGATTTTTCAAAGAAAAACTAGATTTGTTTTCGCACGAATATCCAGCTGAATTGATTCACATCAAAACCTTCGATTCAATGGTGAAAGATGGGACACGTTGGTGGCCCCGAAATCAACTCTTGCATGCTTTTGTTACTTTATTGAATCGCGAAATTAAGCAGGTCGATTTTTTGGCTCCCATTTTAATATTGGGTGCAAACCCGCAAAGCAAGACGGTCATTTTGGCGCTTATCAAATTGGGTTTCGCAAATTTCAATATTACAGATTTAGATGCGAGCAAGAGTCGAGCTTTGGTTCAGGATCTCAGCCGAAAATTCTTTTCAGTGCATTTTGAAATGACTGAAATTGGCTATGTCACCCAACTTCCGAGTATCTATTCCATGGGAATTAATACTTTGTCTGGCGAGCTAGACGAGACCACTAAGATGGCAATCGTATATTTTAATTTTTTGCCTCAGGGTGGTTTTTGGATTGAGACCTTTCCGCGCGCGACTTCAGTCCTAGCAGATGAAGCCAAAAATTTTGGATTTCATGTTTGGATGGGAGTCGATTTGATCGCCAGTGCTGACGTGCACTGGGCACGCTCCGTTTTAAACTGCCAACTTGATTCGGCAAGACTCAAGGAGAGCTATGTGAATGAAATTTTTTAGAGTTATCGTTCCTATTAAGTCTTCAAATATTCAATGAGAATTCTCAATCATGCCTCAGAAAATTTTTTAGCTTCTTCTTAGTAAATCAGACTAATGACTAGTTACCAAATTCGTCACCGCAAGCTAAACTAAAACCTGAGGTAAACATTATGGGAGCTCGAAAGCAATTAGCGGAACTATTGGTGCGCGAAAAGCTCATCAATCTTGTTCAGCTTGAAGAGGCAAAAAAGGAACAAAAACAACATGGTGGGCGCCTCGGTTCGGCTTTAGTAAAGCTCGGCTTGGTTAAAGATCAGCAAATGACCGAGTTCCTTTCTCAGCAATATGGTTATCCAAGTATTAACCTTGAAGAATTTGAACCAGATCCAGATGCAATCAAAGTTTTAAATCGCAATATTTGTGAACGCCATATGGTGATTCCGGTATCTCGTTCGGGAAATACTTTGGTGGTGGCATTTGCAGATCCAAGCGACGTATTTGTTCGGGATGACATCATGGTCATTTCTCGCTGCAAAATCGAAGTAGTTGTGGCAACTGAAAATGCCATTAGCAAAGCGATCGAAAAAAACTACGGCACTTCTGCGAGTGGCTCGCTGGCGAGTGTGGTGACTGATCTTGAAAACTCAGATGATGCCTTGGCATTCAATGATAAGAATTCAGCACAAGCCCTAAAGAGTACGGGCGAAGTCGATCAGGCTCCAATCATTCAATTTGTGAACCTCATGTTGGGCGAAGCCATTAAATTAAAAGCCAGCGATATTCATGTCGAGCCTTATGAAAAGCGGCTGCGAGTACGTTATCGAATTGACGGGAATCTATATGAAAAGAGTCAGCCGCCTCCAGGTGTGGCGGCAGCGCTTTCAAGCCGTATTAAAATTATGTGTAAATTAGATATTTCAGAGCGCCGCAAACCTCAAGACGGACGCCTCAAAGTGAAAACTATTCAAGGTGAAGATGTCGACTTTCGCGTCAGTGTTTTGCCAACCATTTTTGGCGAAAAAATTGTAATGCGTATTTTGGATAAATCCAATTTAAAGCTCGATATGACAAAGCTTGGTTTTGAGAAAAATGAACTTGAATTGTTTAAATCTAAACTCAACGAACCGCAAGGAATGGTGCTGGTCACTGGGCCCACCGGCTCCGGAAAAACCACCACACTTTATTCGGCACTGGCATCGCTCAATGACCCCACCATGAATATTTCAACAGCTGAAGATCCTATCGAATTCAATCTCGACGGAATCAATCAGGTGCAGGTAATGCCAGATATTGGTTTTAATTTTGCGAGCGCTTTGAGATCCTTTCTCAGGCAAGATCCTGATATTATTCTCGTGGGAGAGATTCGAGATCTCGAAACCGCCGAGGTGGCATTCAAAGCTGCAAGCACAGGTCACTTGGTGTTGAGTACTCTGCATACCAATGACGCTCCTGCTACGATTTCTCGTTTACTTGATATGGGCATAGCAGGATTTTTGATTTGTACGACGGTCAGTTTAGTTGTGGCTCAACGTCTTGCGGGTAAGATTTGTCCTAATTGTAAAATCGAAGATCGAATCACTCCAGAGGCTCTCATTTCAGTTGGAATTCCAGAAAGCGAAGTGCATACGATCAAAGGCTTTCGCGGTGAAGGTTGTACAAATTGCAATGGTACCGGAATCAAAGGCCGAGTGGCACTTTACGAATTGATGACGATCAATAATGAAACCAGACAAGTGATTATGAAAAATGGAACAACAGTTGACATCAAAGAGGCGGCGATTCGTTCCGGTATGAAGTCTTTACGACAGGCCGCTATTGTGAAATTCAAGCAGGGACTGATTCCTCTTGAGCAAGTATTGTATGTAACCGTCAAAGACAGTGAATAATTAATGACAAATGAAATTGGCATCTCAAGGAAATAAAAAATGGCAAGCCTACTCCAGCTCTTAAAATTTGCAACCGATCAAGGCGCCAGCGATCTTCATATTACGGCGGGCTCCACACCTGCTCTTCGTGTCAACGGACGCATTGTTCGGGTCAAAGGTGAGGTCCTGACAAAAGAGGCAACCCGTAAGTTATGTTATTCAGTTTTGTCAGATGGTCAAAAAGCCAATTTTGAAGAAGCAAAAGAATTGGATTTTAGTTTCGACATTAAAAATATGGCACGATTTCGAGCCAATTATTTTATGCAAAAAGGTGCGCTCGGCGGAGTTTTTAGAAGGGTGCCAGTGGCGATTCCCAAATTTGCAGATTTAGGTTTGCCGCAGGCAATTGCAGATTTAACTTATTTGAACAACGGTTTGATTTTGGTTACGGGCCCAACTGGCTCAGGTAAATCTACTACGATCGCGGCGCTTATAGATAAAATCAACGAAGAGCAATTTGGTCATATCTTGACCCTTGAAGATCCGATCGAGTTTGTACATACGCACAAGGCGTGTATCGTCAATCAGCGAGAAATAGGTTCGGATACAGAAGAATATAGAAGTGCTTTGAAATATGTTCTGCGCCAAGACCCTGATTATTGTTTGCTAGGTGAGATGCGGGATCTTGAGAGTGCTGAGTCCGCGCTCCTGATTGCTGAAACCGGGCACTTGGTTTTTGCGACCCTGCATACCAACTCAGCCATTCAAACCATCAATCGTATTGTGAATGTTTTTCCTAGCGAACAACAGGATCGGGTTCGTGTCTTATTGAGTTTTGTTTTGCAAGGTGTGATTTGTCAGATGTTACTTCCAAGCAAGCAAGGCGGCCGGGTGGCTGCGGTTGAGTTCATGTTGCTCACTCCAGGGATTCGAAATTTAATTCGAGAAAATAAGCTTCACCAAATTCACGGTATGATGCAAATGGGACAAGACAAAACCGGAATGGTCACTATGAATCAATCACTATTTAATTTACTTTCCAGAGGTAAAATCGATCTTAAGACTGCATTTTCCGCAAGTCCGGAGCCTGAGCAGCTCGACGTAATGCTCAAGAAAGCTGGGATCTAATGGCGAAATATCTTTATGAAGCTAGAGGCACAAATGCGCAAATCTTGAGAGGCGAAGTGGATGCAGTCAACGAAGTAGATGCGCGAAATAAATTAAGATCTCAGCGTGTAGTTCCGCTCAAGCTAGTTCCAAAGCCGACTGCCATGAAGGTACTCATCAACGTCGGAAAGGCAAAGCCGAAGGATCTTCAAATTTTCACCAGGCAGCTTGCAACCCTTTTGGGTTCTGGTATCGCGATCTTGCAAAGTCTTGAAGTACTTTCACAGGGAATTCGAGAAACACCGATTACCAAAGCATGCAAGATTGTGATCACTCATCTCTCCCAAGGCCGAAAGTTTGCCGATGCCTTGGCTGAGCACCCTGGAGTTTTTGATCGATTTTATGTCAATATGGTGGGAGCTGCCGAAAAGTCAGGTCAATTGGATTTAGTGCTCGGGAGATTGGCCCAATACATTGAAAAGGCCGTAAAAATTCAAAGCAAAATCAAAGGCGCTCTCATGTATCCGGCAATCATCGTTTTTGTCGCATTTTCAGTGATCGCGGCTATCATGATCTTTGTGATTCCGAAGTTTCAAGCGCTTTTTGCAGGAGCACATCAAGAACTTCCTGCGATTACACAATTTGTGGTTAAGTTAAGTGAGTTTTTCGTTCACTTTTGGTGGATGATCATTGGCGGTATCGTCGCCGGTGTTTTTGCCATTAGAGAATATTACAATACGCCTATAGGGCGTGAGCAAATTGACGGCTTTTTGTTGGGAACTCCTATATTTGGAACGCTCATTCAAAAAGGAGCAATTGCGAAGTTTACTCGCACACTGTCAACACTCTTGTCTTCCGGCGTGGGCATTATTGAAGCTCTCGACATATCCTCAAGAATTGTCGGTAACGTGCAAATTGAAAAAGCAATCATTCGCGCGCGTGATTCGATTTCAGAGGGAAAAACAATCGTAGCCCCCCTTTCAAAAGAAAAGTTTATTCCTCAGATGGTGCAACAAATGATTGGGGTAGGAGAGCAAACCGGTAATTTAGATCAAATGTTAGGGAAGATCGCCGACTTCTATGAAGACGAAGTAGACGTGGCCGTGAGTGCCTTAACCTCAGTGATTGAGCCGATCTTGATGGTTGTTCTTGGCGGTATTATTGCCGTTGTGGTGATTGCAATGTATCTACCAATCTTTCAAATGGCCAGTACGGTTACCGGAGGATGAACTCCACGCCTGAGCGGACCGAAAATTTTGATTTCACTAAAAGTGCAAATCAAATGCTTATTATTGAAGCGGTTCGCTTAGCATTTTTATGGACCATCCTCGTAATTCTAGTTGGGTTTGGAACTCTTCAACCTGAATTCATAAATGTTGAAGTCATGGTGCCAATATATATTATGTTGGCCTCCGCATTTGTTCTCAATGCGCTTTACTTACTTTATTTTGATCAAGCTTTAAAGAAGTGGTTTGCAACTGCAATCTTGTTTTTGTTCGATACGGTATTCATCACTTGTTTGAATTATTACAACGGATCGAACCAGTCGATCTTTGTCTTTCTTTATCTCGTCAATATTATTTTATGTGGATTCGTCTTTCGCTCTAGAGGCGCGCTTATTTTGGCACTGGCGACAAGCATCGCATTTAATATTTTAATTGTAGTGGGTCCTGAATTAAAAGGCCAAACCTTATTTTTCAGTGTGGGTCTAAATAATCTTGCCTTTTATGCCGTAGCCCTGCTTTCGGGATATTTAAGCGATCAAGTTAATTTTATGGGCTCCGAACTTGTCGCCAGAGGTCGAGATCTTAAAGCGCTTAAAAATTTGAATGACTTAATCATTCAAAATATTGCGACAGGGCTTATCAGTGTCGATGCAAAATTAAATGTGCTCATGTGCAACCGCGCGGCACTAAAAATTTTAGAAGTGGATTCAAAAGAACTCGTTGGCAACAGTCTTGAAAAAATCATGCCTGGGATGAGTAGCTATATACTTCAGAACGAAGCTGAATTTAAGAAGGATCGTGCCACCAGGTTCGATTTTGGTTACACCAATATTAGTCGCGAAAAATTAAATTTAGAATTTGTCATCTCGCCTCTTTTTGAAAGCGAAGGAATTTCGAATTCCTATGTGCTTTCATTTCAAGACTTAACAGTGGTCAGGCGACTTGAGTTTGCGATGAGACAAAGTGAAAAGTTGGCGGCAGTTGGTCAATTGGCAGCAGGAATTGCGCACGAGATTCGAAACCCATTGGCAAGCATAAGTGGGAGTATTGAGCTCCTAGGTCAGGACGGTCAAACTTCGCCGGCAGAACAGAAAAAATTGATGGGCATCGTGCTAAGAGAAATTGACCGACTCAATAATATGATTACTGAGTTCCTCGATTATGTGAAGCCCAATCAAGTCAGCGATGAGTCGGTTAATCTTTCGGGTTTACTGACAGATATATGTGAAATGAATAAGCTAAATAAAAACTTACGAAAAGACACCGAGGTCCAATTGAATTTGACCTCTAAAAAATCAATTGCTGGTAGCCGCGATAAGTTGCGCCAAGCACTTATTAATATCATTATCAATGCTCATCAAGCAGTGACTGAGCAAACGCAACCCAAAGTGACAGTTAGTTGCATTGACGCCGACAAGAAAGTCATTGTTAAAATTTCAGACAATGGCGTCGGCATCGAGGAAGCTAGGCTAAAGAAAATTTTTGAACCCTTTCATACCACAAAAGCAAAAGGTACGGGCCTAGGTCTAGCTGTTACGCATAAAATTTTAGAGGCACACAATGCTCAAATATTTGTCGAGAGTCAGAAGGGCGTAGGTACCGAATTCATCCTTGAATTTCCAGAGAGAAACCATCGCAATGATTTACCTCTTGCACAAACAAAAATCCCAGAAGACAATTTAACCTGGGGAATTCAAAATCGAAAAGCGAAGTAAAGCCCCAAACAACGATTTAGCGAAACGACCGAGGGAGAATTGATGAAGCCCAGAATTTTAGTCACCGATGATGAAGAATCAATCCGCGAATTTCTAGATATCATGTTACGCAAAGAAGGTTACGAGGTGACTTGCGTTGAGGATGGTAAACAAGCCGCAGACATTCTCAAGAAAAAAACTTTTGATATGGTGATTTCAGATCTTCAAATGCCAAATATGACCGGCATTGAACTTTTGAAACATGTTCGTGAAGCCTATCCAGAATTGATTTTTATGATGATCACCGCATTCGGAACAACTGAGAGCGCGGTCGAAGCCATGAAGATGGGCGCTTACGATTATATTACTAAGCCTTTTAAAATTGATGAAGTACGAATCAATATTGCAAACGCTTTAAGAAGTAAAAACCTCGAAGTCGAAAATCGCACTCTTAAAAAAGAACTTGAAAAAGAATATAGCTTTCAAAACCTCGTCGGAAACTCCGAGGCCATGCACAAAATATACTCTTTAGTAAAGCGGGTCAGTGATTCACCAACAAATGTTCTCATCACGGGTGAAAGTGGAACCGGAAAAGAAATGGTAGCAAAGGCGATTCATTACAACGGACCTTTGAAAGACAAGGCCTTTGTCACGATCAATTGCGGAGCCATTCCTGAAAATTTAATGGAATCCGAAATGTTTGGTCATAAAAAAGGATCTTTTACGGGGGCAATCGTCGATAAGCCCGGACTTTTTGAAGTCGCTGACGGGGGCTCGCTCTTTTTAGATGAAGTAGGTGAATTGCCCTTGAGCATTCAGGTCAAACTTTTAAGAGCCATTCAAGAGCGTGTGATCAGACGTGTGGGCGCGACAGATGATTCGCATGTCGATGTACGCATCATCGCTGCCACCAATCGAAACCTTGAGGATATGGTTGCCGATGGTTCCTTTCGCCAAGATTTATTTTATCGTCTCAACGTTATTAATATTCGCACGCCAAGTTTGCGCGAACGTCGCGATGATATCGCATTGCTCGCCAATCACTTTTTAACGAAGTACAATTCGAAGCTCACAAAAAATATTGCGACCATTAGTCGTGAGGCAATGGATCTTCTAAAAAAATACGACTACCCAGGTAACGTACGTGAACTTGAGAATATAATCGAGCGCACGGTTGCTCTCGAAGCGGGCGCAACGGTTCTTCCAGAGAGTTTGCCGCCTTTTGTGAATACTCCATCGGGTCGTAAGATGGCATCAAGTGAAGGCATCGAAATATCTGCAGAAGAGGGCATCGATTTGCAAAAGGTATTAGATCAAATTGAAAAAGAACTTCTCATAAAAGCCATACATGCCGCCGGCGGAACTAAAAAACGAGCCGCGAAATTATTGGGAATTACTTTTAGGTCTATGCGCTACCGGGTTGAGAAATTTAGCCTGGGTATTCCGGATGATGAGGGCGATACGGACGACGAGAATTAATATTGAGAATGATTTGAACTAAGAATTTAAACCGCAGGCAGCTGAAACTGTCTGCGGTTTTTCGTTTCGGACTTCCGCGTTCAGTTTGCCGTTGAATTATTCCACAAAAGTGTAAAATTCGCTTCGTATTTTGCAACCGTAGTCGGATCGTTTAAATAGATCTGGTTTTCAGCATTCATAAGAGTTGCATTATTGGTATAGTTAAAAGACCCAGCCTCAAGTGTACGGCGATCTACAATCGAGTATTTGTCGTGCATAATGCCTTGCTCATTGCCAATTCGTAAATTGATTCCAGCAGCTCTAAGTTGAGAAACCAGTGAAGAAGTTCCGGTCGACTGTTGACGGTCCACAACCATGCGAACTTGTACTCCGCGCGTTTTTGCCGCCACGATAGCCGCCACGATATGGGGATGAGTAATTGCATAAATTGCAATATCGAGTGTTTTCGTTGAGGTTTGCAAGAGGGCAATTAGCTTTAAGTCACACCTCTCGGTCGGTGAGAAGCAAGTTTCAACCGATCCAGAAACAACATTGGCGCCCAAACTTGTTTGGCCAAAACTCATTATGCTAAGGACGAATAATACTATTCCGATAAACGCATTTGACTTCATGTCTTTTCCCCCCACGAAAAGTTAGTTTCGGGCCCAAAGTATGTTGAGCGGGGCCCAAAGAGCAATATAAAAATTGTCAGGGCTTTGTGTGTTCAGAGTAAAAACCTGGCATTATAAGTTTAATTGATAGATAGAATTAACAAAAGCCTAAGATAAAAAACTTCATTTCAATTGAAAGCTATCTAGGGAAAATTCTGCTTGCAGCCCCAGCACAATATTTTTTACTTCAGTAAATTCTAATTTTTTTTGCTGCGTAAGTTTGCAGTTCAATATTCTCTTTTCTAATCGGGACTTTGCCAAAACGCGCAGTGAAAAAATGAAAATTAGCAGAAAGACGCAGCCGATCATGCTTGTGAAGCAGGCGACAGCGGCAAGTCTTAAGAACGAATTAATTGCTTCTTTTTGGTCAAGAGCTACAGATTCACTTTGAATATTTAAGATTTCAGATTTTGATTCAGACCAAAATAAACCGAGATTAGAAAGGTTTGCATTCAAATTGAGGTAGGCTGAACTTTTAAAAAAACGCTTGAGCGTCAAAATGTGATGCAAACTTAGGCTCGCCGAAATTAAAAAACTAATCACATAAACAATGAAAATAAGATGAAGCATTCTCAAGCAAGCATAACATGAAAATGAATTCTCAACTCAAATTTTCTTGTCCGCACAGAATGACAGGTATACAGCTGTCCCCCTCGGGAGGGATTCCTTATGAGTATTGGCATTAGGATTTATTTTGTAATTCAGTTGTTTTTAGGAATTTCAGCATGGGCCGAAGAGCAAAAAACTATAGAGCCTTTTGCATTTGCGGACTTCACTTGGCTCAATGGCAACTCTCGACTGAAAGACTCAGTTCTCGATAGCAAATATTTTACTGGGCAATTTATGGCCGATATTAATTATGTGGCCGACTTCAATCACCCCAAAGATCATACAATTGATGGCTCCTGTGAAATCGGGCGTAGTTCTGAATTTCAATTGCAGCAACTCGGGATTGGAGGAGATTTTCATGTCGGTCATGCTCGTGGTCGAATCATGACTCAGTTTGGAATGTATTCTCAAGCAACTCCAAGAAATGATTCAAGCACTTCTCGCGGACAATGGCAGATGAACAATGCCTATCAGTATCTTTCAGAAGCATACGGCGGCTACCATTGGGACAAAATGAATGGTATCAATCTCGATGCCGGAATTTTTATGTCTTATGTTGGTTTGTTTAGCTATTATAATAATGAAAATTGGGCCTATCAACCTTCTTATGTCTCTGCCAATACGCCGTGGTTTTTCAATGGCCTCAGGCTTCAAACGTTTCCGACGGATCGTTTTAAAATAGAATTGTGGTTAGTCAATGGATGGCAATCTTACGGTATGTTCAATGAGGCTCCCGGCATCGGTACACAAATTTTATATCGGCCCACCGGAAGTCTTTCGATGTTATCAAATGATTATATTGGCTATGATACGCCCGGCAATTCAGACCGCATGCGCTTTCATACCGACAATAGCATTGAAGTAAAATATTTAGATGACCCCAAGAGTTTTCTCGACAAGGGGGCCTTTTCGTTAACCATTGATTTTGGCTGTGAGAGCGGCGGCGGAGTCACTTGTGTGAGTGGCAAAGACGGAGTTCCAAGTCAGTATTTTTTGGGATTTATGTTTTACAATCGTTTTTGGTTTGAAAAAGATACTTTCGGCCTCACCCTTGGCGGAGGTGCCATCACCAATCCCGGCCGCTATTTGGTTTTGCTCCCACCAATCAATGGCGCTACGGCCTCAAGCGGGACAACTTATTTTACACAAAATGCAGGCGATACATTTCATGCTTGGGATGCTTCACTAACACTCGATTATATGCCTGACCAATGGGTGAAGTGGTTGCTTGAATACAATCATCGTATTGCCGATGTCCCTTATTTTTCAGGACCGGGAGGAGTTACTCCACCAGGAGGCAATCAAGGGACAGCTGGTTCAGGCATCAATGGATGGAGTCCTGATCTAGTCAAATTCGAAGATCGCATCACGTTGTCACTCCAAATGAGGCTTTAAAAAAGATCAAGCTTCCGCATGCTTAATGCTTTGAATTACGAAATGTTAGCAGGCACCTTAAAGGAGGCCACTGACTAAGAATTCAAATATATTCATCGAAGCTGGAGCGCCTACTGCAGCTTGAAGTTGCGCAATTGCCTCTGCAACATTGCAATCAGCTTCGAACAAAGCTTGTTGCGCCTGTTGATATTTGGTCAGGTCTTGAACATAGGCGTTTGAATCCATGATGTTGATTCCTGATTTAACCTGTCCCTGATAGGTTTGAATAAGGCTAGAGGCATCATCAAAGGCCATCTGAGCATTCGACTTATTGGCATAAGCTTGTGCAAGAATGGTCTGCGCATTGAGAACATCTCTACGAATATTTTTTTGTGCATCGGTGAGCATGGTTGTCGCCTGATCAATTCTTGAATTGGCTGCTTTGATATTGCCTTGATCTGATCCGCCCCAAGTGAGAGTGATGGTCGCACCGACGGTATTTATGCTGCCGTTGTGAAGGGGCACGATGCCGGGAATGCCAGAGGGATTTGCTGAGCTATTCGAAACGCCGAATGAGCCTGAAACGTGGTTCTTCCAGCCTCCGATGCCTGCGCGTTGGTCGCGTGCGGCGGCAATGAGATCTTGATTTGCCATCACTTCAGGGCGACTGTTCAGGGCTCTGTTCAGTGCTGATGTTGTATTGACATTAAAGCGACTGGGAACAACGGGCTCAACAAGTCTCGCACAAACACCGAGATCTTCATTGTTAATAAGCGTAATGAGACTGGTGCAAGTGAGAGCCGCGCTCGCTTGCGCATTGGTAAAAGAGATCTTGGCATTATCAAGTTGAACTTTAGCTGTGAGCATATCAATTTTTGATCCAATGCCAGATTTCATCTTATTCAATTCGCTATTGTAATAGGCTTGAGAAGCTTCAACCAGCTTACTTGCGACAACAACATCTTTGTTTGCTTTTACAGTATTGTAATAATCAATTGTTACAGCCAACATCGCTTGATTGAGTTGCGCCAAATAAAGTTGCTCACGTGCGAGCTCCGTATTTTTTGCGCTATTGATACTGGTGGTAATTGAGTTATTTAAAAATGGAAACGAAATACCAATATTGTGGCTACCAAATGCTCCAGTGGTATCGCCCATTTTGTTCATGACACCCATTCCAACACTTGCGTTGAGCGTTGGTTTTCTTAAACCTTGAGCGGCCTCTAAACTTCCTTTGGATTCTTCAATTTGTTCTCGAGCAATTTGAACAGTCGTTTCGCCGCCATCGAGTGCTTGTTGTTTGGCCATTTCAAGTGTGAATGCATCCGCTTTTGGCTTGCTCAAATAAACTGTGGTCTTCTCAGCAAAAGTATCGAGACCAAATGTAAAAACAAGTATCATGCTGATGGCGAGACGCTGCTGGTTTGAAACTTGGTTTAAAGGTGATTTATTCATAGCAATGGCTCCATACTTTCAATTTAAAAACGACAATTACAAAGCATTGTGCAAGGCGCGTACCTATCACAATGTTCAACATATGACAAATTTGAGTGCGTTTAAAAATCACATAAGGCACTGAATTTAATGCGTATAAAGGCATCTTGAGAAATCCTGTAAAAGTGTGGAAACTTCTGATTTTGAATTCTTTTTAGTGCCATTTGAAAAAACTACAGCTTTGCTAAATTTTAGAAAAAACAGATTTAAAGCTTTAAGTCAGCCATTTGAGAGCGCCAAAAGAGCGGGCTAAATATCTTGATAGTCGCTTAATATTCCACAATAATTTAAGGTATTTTCGATAGCTTTATTGCAAAAGGGGAAAGCGGACATGAGTATTTCTGAAGTCGCAATTCGACGTCCAGTCTTTGCTTGGATGCTCATGTTTGGATTGATTGTTTTTGGAGCGATTTCATTTTTTCGCATGGGCATTAGCCAAATGCCCGATGTTAATTTTCCGATCGTCAATATTGCACTTCAACTTGATAATGCCGCTCCTGAAGTTATGGAGATGAATGTCGTCGACATTATCGAAGACGCGGTGATGGGGATTGATGGCTTAAAGAGTGTTACTTCAAGCATTAGCCAGGGCAGCGCCAATATTACCTGCGAATTTAATATGAATCGCAATATCGATGTGGCTCTGCAAGAAGTGCAAAATCGAATCCTGCAGATTAATAACCAATTGCCTACGACCATGTATCCACCCGTCATTTCGAAAATCAATCCCGAGGATCAGCCGATTATGTGGGTCATGGTGACTGCGGATTCAAGCGTGCCTCAAGTAGATCAAATGATGTATGCGCGAAATACTTTAAAGGATCAATTTTCAACTATTGACGGCGTTGGAAGTGTTGCTTTGGCTGGCTATGTTGATCCGAACCTAAGAGTTTGGTTGGATGCAAAAAAACTTTATCCACTTGAGCTCACCTCATCTGATATTTGGACGGCCATTCAAAGTGAACAAACCGAGCAACCGGCAGGACGAATCGAAGCGCCTTTAAATGAGCTCAATGTTCGAGTTCTTGGTGAAACAAAATCACCAGAAGATTTTTCGAAAATTCGCATTGAAAGTCGGGGTGGTGCGATCAATTATCGACCCACAACACTTTCCCAAGTCTCGAACATTGAAGAGGGCCTTTCAGACATTCGTGCGATTTCAAGATTTAATGGCGTCAATGCTGTTGGATTGGGAATTGTTAAGCAACATGGCTCTAATGCTGTTGCCGTCGGAAAATTGATTCGTCAAAAGGTAGCCATGCTTCGCCCAAGCTTGCGCACTGGCTTTCATTTGGATGTTCAAATGGATTCGACAAAATTCATTCAAGAGTCGGTTGATGAGCTCAATATGACCTTGCTCGTGGCCGCACTCTTAACTTCGGTTGTATGTTTCCTTTTTCTGGGGAGTTGGTCTGCGACTTTCAACGTGCTTCTCGCGATTCCCACTTCAGTAGTCGGAGCTTTCATTGCACTGTATTTTTTAGGTTTCACACTCAATAGCTTTACTTTGTTGGGCCTCAGTCTTGCGATCGGAATTGTGGTTGATGATGCGATTATGATGCTTGAAAATATCGTTCGTCATCACGAAATGGGCAAAGACCGCAGAAAAGCTGCGATCGAGGGTTCCAATGAAATCACCTTTGCGGCCTTTGCGACAACACTTGCAATTGCTGCGATCTTTTTACCAGTGGTATTTATGAAGGGTGTGGTCGGGAGTTTCTTTTATCAATACGGAATTACGGTAACGGTTGCGGTCTTCTTGTCTCTGCTCGAAGCTTTAACTTTAACGCCGATGAGATGTGCTCGGTTTATGCATTCGGCAAAGGAGAATCCAACTTGGTTGATGGCCAAGATGGACCACTTTATGGAGACTTTGGCTGCAAAGTATAAATCGAGTTTATCCTGGGCGCTCAAAAATCGTTGGGGAGTGCTTGGGTTTTCGCTTGCAATTTTTGTCGTATCCTTGATCTTTGTTTCGACACTAAGAAAAGAACTTATTCCTCCGCAGGACCAATCGCTTTTTTTACTCAATATCAAAACTCCAGTGGGAAGTTCGATTCATGCAACTGACGAAATTTTTAAAAAAGCCGAAGTCTATTTGAAATCCAAAAATGATATTCAAGATATCTACACCAGTATTGGCAATTACGAACACAATAATGTGGTGAATGCAGGTACGATTTATATCATTTTAAAAGAAACAAAAGAGAGAAAAACTTCGCAGCGGGAAGTGATGGATAGAACCAAAGCTGATTTGAAAAAGCTTTTGCCTGCTGACACAGAAGTCTTTGGACAAGATCTTTCGCTCACCGGATTTAGCGCCTCTCGGGGTTTTCCGATTGAGTTTGTTGTCGAAGGGCCTAATTGGGAAAAATTAAAAGAATATTCTGAAAATATCTTGAGCAAATTGAGTCAAACCGGATTGGTCGAAGATTTAAATAAAGACTACCAAGCCGGAATGCCCGAAATTCTGGTGACCCCTAATCGTAATAAAGCAGCCGAACGTGGAGTGAGCATCAGCGCTATTTCGCAAGAAGTAGAGTATATGATTGGCGGCCAAATTTTTAGCGCCAATACCGAGTATCCCAAAGAGGATCATCGTTATTATATCCGAGTGCGTTCACTTCCAAACCAACATGCCAATCCAGACGATATTGGGAATTTAAGAATTCGCAACAACCATTCTGAAATGGTTTTGCTAAAAGAAATTGCCGAAATCAAAACGGTCGAAGCTCCTCAGCTCATCTCAAGATACAATCGTATGCGCGCAGTTCCGGTTTTTGCAAATGTGGCAAGCGGCAAATCGCAGCAAGATGCACTCGATGCGGTGGTGAAAATTGGCAAAGCAAATCTGCCTGCGGGCTATTACGTCCGAATCATGGGAAGTGGAAATGCTTTTCAAGAAGCATTTGACGGATTGATTTTTGCCCTCATATTGGGAGTCGCGGTTGCCTATATGGTCTTGGCGTCGCAGTTCAATAGTTTCATACATCCTGTCACCATTTTGATGGCCTTGCCTTTTAGTATCTCGGGAGCCTTGGTGGCATTATATTTGGCTCACCAATCCTTAAGCTTATTTAGCATGATTGGACTTATTCTCC
>JAYUEN010000233.1:0-15241 GCA_043739185.1 Bdellovibrionales bacterium | reverse complement strand
ATCGCCACTAGCATTTGAGTTTTAGAGCTCTCGCTTGCAAAAATGATTTCATTCGTATTTGAAGCCCGAAACCAATCCCCCCAAAGATTCACTCCTTGAGACTCTAAGGATTTATAAACTTGGTCACGTTTACCAACCCAAGTTGATTTTTTTATATGTTTTAAAAAAGAATCCTGTATGCTTTTCGGCGCCTCTAAGCGAATACCGTTAAAAAATCCGCCATGAGTTATGCGCGCAAAAAAACTAGAAAAGCTCTCTTCAGGCTTTGGTTGATCGTCGTAAATTTGAGAATAAGCCTGTGAGGTCCAGATGACCGTGACAATACAAAAAGCTTTTGCGAATAGTTTTTTCACTTTCACTCCTAGATAAACGACCCAAAAAATCTTATGAAAACAACCCAGAATGGTCAATCAGTAATGCCACAAATAAAAGCAAGTAGGATTCAAACAAATGGGATCAAACCCATATGCCTTAGCAAAAGATAACGAAAGCAATCCGAGCCTTTTGACTGCCGAACCCCCAAAAATGAAGCTTGAGGTTAATATGATCAGGCTCACTTGCTAACCTTACTTCGCACTCTCAAGAGCACTCAAGAGCTTTTTATATATCCCATCAAAGCCGCCATTGCTCATGACCAAAACAACATCGCCTGGGCGAGCGCGCGTTTTAATTTGAGTGACAATATCATCTGTACTTTGACAAAGTAAGGCATCGACATTTTGCTTTTTTAAATCAGAAATAAGTTCTTCAATTGAAAAGCGATCGGATTCTGCAAGTGCTGCTTGGTTGAAAGCCGGCGGTAGTAAGACCACTTGCGCTTTTGAAAAAGCTTCAACATATTCTTTCTGAAAAACCTTTCTGCGACTGGTGGCCGATCTTGCTTCGAATACCGAAAATACTTTTCCCTTCGGAAAACGCTTTTGAATACTGAGAATAGTTTCTTTGACCGCCGTAGGATGATGGGCAAAATCCTCAACGACAGTAATATTATTTGGTGTACCAATAATTTCCTGTCGACGTTTTACGCCTTCAAATTTTTCAATTGCCTTAATAACTGAAGACTCATCCCAACCAAGCTCTTGAGCAAGTGCAAAAGCTGCCGTGACATTTTTGATATTGTAGTCGCCCAGCATCTTAAGTTTGACCCGACTCATTCGACCCTTATGAGCAATTTCGAAGTGCGTATGAATGCCGTCAATTACAACTGCTTGTGCTTGATAATCTGCCTTCTTTACTCCATAGCTTTTTATATTTTTACATTTTGTATGATGCAAAATACTTTTTATATTTTCATCTTCGGCATTGTAAATAAGGTGCCCGTCTTCAGGAATCAATTTTAAAAGCATAACGAATGCTTCTTTGACATGATTGAGATCGCGATAAATATCGGCGTGATCAAACTCAATACTAGTCAAAATAACCGAACGGGGCCGATAGTGAATAAATTTTGGAACTTTATCAAAAAAGGCCGTATCATACTCATCACCTTCGATGATAAACCAGTCACCCTTTGGCAATTGGTAAGATACCGAAAAATTTTTTGGAATTCCGCCAATTAAAAAGCCTGGCTTAAGCCCAAGGCTTTCTGCCATAAAACTTGTAAGCGCAGTGGTGGTCGTTTTGCCGTGAGTGCCGGCCACAACAATTGAGTGCCGATCTGCAATTACCAACTCACCCATCGCATTTGGCAAACTCGTATATGGTATATCACTTGCTAAAAGTGCTTGCGCTTCTTCATAGTTTTTTGAAATAACATTTCCGACAATTACCAGATCCGGTCTAATATTTAAATTCTCTTTTTTGTATCCTTGCATGATCTCAATACCAAGATTTTGCAATTGGGTCGACATGGGTGGGTAAACATTTTGGTCACTACCAGTCACTTTGTAGCCGCGGTCTTTCAAAAGCCCCGCAAGCGAGGCCATGGCAGTTCCGCAAATTCCCATAAGATGAACATGATTACCTGGCTTCAAGTTTATTTTCACTTTTCGACCCTTCCTAGACCATCGTCTCAGCCTTAAGCTCTATCTAATCCAAAGACTCATCCATTCAGTATGAGGGCTTTGCGGAAATTGGTCAATAAGATGAGCCTCATTTAAAATGAAGCCTTGAGCCTTTAAATTCTCTGAGTCTTTGAAAAAGCTTTCTTCAAAACATGACATATAAATGAGACTCTTTACATTCTCCGGAATATCTTGCAATAAATTCTGCACTCCAGAGCGAGGCGGATTTACTAAAAAGCAATCTACTTTTTGCAAACGTTCATCTAC
Source organism: Bdellovibrionales bacterium (assembly GCA_043739185.1). Classification (GTDB taxonomy): domain Bacteria; phylum Bdellovibrionota; class Bdellovibrionia; order Bdellovibrionales; family JAMPXM01; genus JAYTQQ01. The sequence goes on along the minus strand of JAYUEN010000233.1, from coordinate 12,971 downwards.
GAAATTCTTTCTCTGAAAATCACCGCGTAGAACTTCGACTGAATTGATTTGATTTTGTTTTAAGCTCAAATGAAGCGCCTCAACTGAACGCTCATCGACCTCAAGTGCCAATACCTTGCGGCGATTTTTACCAGCAGAAGGCAAGGTGAGGGTTCCGAAGCCTGAGCCAAACTCTAAAATATATTGCGCTTGGGTTTTGTCTAATAAGCTTTCAATGAGTCCTGCTATGACTTTTGTGGCAATCGGACCAGTCTGCGAAAACCCACCTATGAGACTTGCGAGCGGGATTTCCTTTCCAGAAACAAATGTTGAGATCCAGTTGTCATAAACCGGATCTTTCAAGCGAAACCGCTCCACTTCAAACACTAATTTTTTTCGTCTTTGGCCGATTTCAACTTCAGCCATTTGCAAACATTTGTGAAGTAAAAGCCGCTCATCAAAAAGCATTTTCACATCTTCATTGGCAAGGTCTAACCAGATGCCAAATTTTCCCGAAGGACTTAAGCGCAAACGAACAGACGCTTTTTTCAACGGCCACTCTAACTTCTTAAAATTTTGGTAAAAATCATTGAGTCGAGGCTCAAGCTGGTGGCATTCCCCGATTGCAAGTAAATCATTCTTCTCTTTTGACCAGAAACCCCAGTGAGAATTTTGCCAGGTCAGTTCCATACGGGTTCGTAAAAAACCATCCCCTAGGTTATGAACAATGACTTTCAAATCCTCTTCAAAAATATGATTTGATTTGGTTTTTGAAATGAAATTTTGCAATTTCAAATCTTGTTGCGCCGATAAAGCTTTCGCCATTGGAGCGCAGCCTGAACATTCGTTTAAATGGGGACAAGAAAATTCTCTCACGCCAAAGTCTCAACCACCCAATCATGTAGTTTCGGCCGAAGAGACGCAAACTCTTGATTGTCCCTGGTTGGATGAACTCGATTGGATAATATACTGATCAAGAGATCTCGCTTGGGATCATACCAAATGGATGTCCCGGTAAAACCCGTATGTCCAACAGAGTGAGCTGAAAAGTATTGGCCGCAACTGGCTTTTCCTTTTGAGGGCATCATAAATCCGCTGGCCCAGTCACCTAATTCAGTCGGAATCGCACGTGTGGTAAACTTTAAAATCGTCGAACTCGTAGCAAAATCTTTAACATTATCTCCGCGCATTCCCTTTCGAATTTTGAGTCCCCACGCACTGAGTTCTTCGATTTCGCCAAATAATCCTGCGTGTGGGGCGATTCCGCCCAATGCCCAGGTATTTTCATCATGAACTTGCGCCTGCATAATCTGCTTACGCCACTCTGAGTTTTCGGTCGGCGCATAGTCTTCAATTTTGTATTGAGGCTTATTAAGATAATGAAAATCTGTCGTGCGAAAGCCAATGCGATCTTTTTGCTCACTCCAAAGCTCAAGTAAACTTTGCCTGGTTAGTTTGGTATAAAAGAAACTCAAAAGAAACAAATCAAGATCTGAATAGACTGCCTTATGAATTCCTTTTGGATCTTGATCATCAAAAATCGGAGACGAACGAATGATCTCCTCGAGCTGCGCAAATTTTTCTTCTGGAGTTCGCCCGAGATTGAGCTCTTTATAATAGGGCTTCCACCAGATGAGGCCGGCAGAATGTGAAAGCAAATCTTTTAGCGTATGTTCTTTTTGATACCAATCCAATTGGCTTTTCACTTTGGTTTCTAAATTGAGTCTTTTCTCGTCATAGAGCCTCATCAAAAGGCTTGTAGAAAAAACAATTTTAGTCAGTGATGCCCAATCATAGAATGGGTAATCCTGACCCGCGCGGACATCCAGTTCTTTCTTGCCATTCACATATGCTTGGAGCTGCAATCCTGGAGTCGCAGGCTTATAAGCATCACCTAATCTTTTTAAAAACACCTGATCCTGACTCATAGGATTTTTGGCCAAGAACAGATCAAAGTATTTTTCTCTAGGACTGAATCCGTATTGAATGGCACTGGTCTTTGAATCACGCCATGACCACTTTGAATACCCTTAAATATCGGAAATTTTTGACTCTCTGAAAATTCTTTTAGTACGCGCGGCACATAGTCCTTACCATTGGGTTCGCTGCCACCTGTAAAATCACCAAAGATTAGGGCCTTGGGCTGGGACCACATTCCCAATTGTTTGAAATGTTCAAAAACTCGGTCCACACGATAGCCGCGCTCACCAATTTCTTCGATAAATAATATTTTATTTTTTGTTTGCCATTCGATTTTAGTACCTATTGAAGACTGTAGAGTTATCAAATTGCCACCGCAGACCTGGCCCTTGATTCTCCCTGCTTTTCGAGCTGCTGCATTGAGAGGTTTCAAATTACTAAAGGCAATCTCATTTTTGTGCCCAGTCACCAGATCTCTTAATTCTTTTTGAAATTTGAGAGGTGGCGGTTTAGACCCCAAGCGATCAAGCATCGGCCCGTGCAGGGTCGGCCAATTCCAGACTTGATTTAAAAACAAATGCAAACTCGTAATATCGCTCAAGCCAATAAACAATTTCTCTTTAACAGGTTTTCGCATTTTCAAAAGACTGGGGATGAGTCTTATTGAGCCAAAACCGCCGCGTACACACCAGACATAATCAGACTCAGTATTGCTCAATGCCATTTTTAAAAATTGAAAGCGAGTTTCATCATCTTGGCTGAACAGACTATTTTTATTAAAAATATTTTTAGGATGTCTAGAGTGAAGGCCCCAAGATAAAATGAGCTCCATGCCTTTTTTCAAATCATCAGGATGGCACTTCCATGCAGGCGCTACGATATCAACGAGTGGACCATAAATGCTTTTCATGACTTTTGACTTTCAAGAGCAGGAATAGGGGTTGGATATTTTTCATCAAAACAAGCAGAACAAAATTCGTTTTCAGTCCCTTTAACAGACTCTAAAAGACCTTCAAGTGACAAATATTTTAGAGAATCAGCCCCGACATATTGTCTGATTTGCTCAGTCGACTTTTGGTTTGCAATGAGCTCAGATCTTTGTGGTGTATCGACGCCATAAAAACACGGCCCTCTTGTCGGAGGTGCCGCAATCCTCAAATGCACTTCTTTGGCTCCCGCAGCTCTTATTAAGGCTATGAGTTTACGGCTCGTCGTCCCGCGCACCAAAGAGTCATCAATTACGATAACTCTCTTGTTTTTCAAAACTTCAGTTTGCGGATTGAGTTTAATTTTAACACCCAGACTTCGAATTTCTTGTTTCGGCTCAATAAAAGTTCGACCAATATAGTGATTGCGGATTATTCCCAATTCAAAAGGAATTTTACTAAACTGCGAATAACCAATACTTGCGGGCACGCCACTATCTGGCACCGGAACTACAATATCTGCCAAAGTTGGAGTTTCACGTGCCAAGATTTCTCCTGCACGCTTTCTGGTTTCATAAACATTTCGCCCAAATACCAAAGAGTCAGGTCTTGCAAAATAAACATGCTCAAAAACACACTGCGCCTTGCGTGGAGCCGTCTGCCTCATTTGCAGTGAGTGCTCACCTTCTTCATCGATCCAGAATATTTCGCCAGGATTGATTTCTCGCTCATAAGTGGCGCCAATCAAATCAAAGGCACAAGATTCACTCGCAATAACAACTGATAAACTACCATCTACATTTTTTATTCTCCCTAGCACCAAGGGCCTAAAACCATAGGGATCGCGAATAGCAAAGAGGGACTTTCTGGATAAAACCGTAAGCGAATATGCCCCTTGTATTTTTGAAAATGCAAAATTCAAACATTCAAGCAGGTCCTTTGATTTATTTTGCGCAATCATATGAAGTAGAACTTCGGTATCGTTGGTGCCTTGAAAGATTGATCCTTCAGCCTGCAATTCTTGCCTAAGAGCTTCTGCATTTACAAAATTACCATTATGGGCAACCGCGATTGGCCCGTTAAATAGTGAGGCTGTGAGCGGCTGGGCATTCCCTAATATATTGCCCCCGGTTGTAGAATAGCGAACATGGCCAATGGCAGTTTTACCAACTAAACGCTCGATGGTCTTTTGATCAAATACTTCATCTACCAGACCAAGGGCTTTGTGATGAATATGCTCGCCTTGATTGAGAGTCACAATGCCAGCAGATTCTTGCCCACGATGTTGAAGTGCGTACAATCCCAAATATGCCATTTTAGAAGCTTCTGGATGATTCCAGATAGCAAAAACTCCGCACTCATCTTTAAAATCTTTTTTAAAAATCAAAAATAGCTCCTAGCCCAGGCAAATAGTCACCGACAATTTCACTGATCGCTAAATCTAAAATTTGATCGATTTGCAATCTTCCCTTTTGGGTTTCACCAATCTCTTCTAATTTAAACCCCGAATTTATTTTTTGGTATTCCGCTTGAAATGCCAGTGCATCATTTGAAACGTAAAAAACTTGATACATTTTTTCAACAAAGAGCAGATTTGAATTTTGAGCTTTCAAATTTACAACCGCGCCAAATCCACCCAAACACATTCGAGCCAGTGCATATGCAGGACCGTTTTTCCCAACCACTCGAGAAGAAGTAACTGAGCCATGGCTAGATAATTTCAAATTGGTTGCAATGAATTCGCTTAGCTTCTTGCAATCCAAATCTCCAAAAAAACTGCTTTCGTGGCCACAAGCTTCGTCATGGGCACTACGGCTCAAGACACCATCATACTGAAGCAAAAATAACTTTTGTCCTTCGGCTACAAAATGCGACTTAGGAATACTGTTCATATCCTCTCTTAAGCCGATGAGCCCGGTCGCAGGAGTTGAAGTGATATTACGGTCATTGGTCTCATTATAAAAGCTCACATTGCCACTTATAATAGGCGCCGATATTTGCTCGCACATTTCACTCATTGAGGTAACACTTGCGACAAATTCAGTCATAATATTCATTTTTTGTGGATTGCCATAATTGAGACAATCTGTAACCGCTAAACTTTCAAATGATTTTGCAGCCAGCTGAAGAGCGGGGTAAGCAATGCTGTCAATGCCACCGAGCCTGGCATCGAGTCTCATGATCGCTGGTCTGCAGCCTAAGACTAAACCCAATGCACGCTTTGAATCCGGAAGCCTCACCACGCCAAAGTTTTCTGCACAATCAAAAATAGTTTGCGCGCCTACTCTTTGATCAAAGTGGCGAAATATCCAGTCTCGAGAACAGCCGACTTCGTTTCGCAAAATAGATTTGAGACGCAGATGCGGATCGGCGACATCTGGTAAAGTCTTTTGCCATTCTTCAAATGATTTCTTTTGGTAGCGCGGCTGCCACTTTTCAAATGGCCTTTGATAAAGTGGCACATCGTCAACCAAAACTGCAGGATCAATTTCTGTCAGCAGCTCATTTTTGTACGAAAGACGTACATTCTTACTTTCGGTCACGACACCAATTTGACAAGCGTCAAGGCCCCATCTTGTGAATATGTTTTGAATAGCTTTTAATTTATTAGGTTCGCAAACAAGTAACATGCGCTCTTGCGATTCGCTTAAGAGAATATCTTCAGCGCTCATACTCAAATCTCGAAGTGGCACCAAATCTAAATTCAAATCAAATCCGACCCCACCTTTTGAAGCCATTTCAAAACTAGAGCTCGTAAGACCCGCAGCACCCATATCTTGAATGGCCACTACCAAATCGGCCTGCATTACTTCAATGCAGGACTCAATCAATAGTTTTTCAAAAAATGGATCGCCAATTTGCACGGTAGGACGGTTGGCACTTGAACCAGCCTCAAATGAATCAGAGGCCATACTTGCGCCCATCACTCCGTCTCGCCCGGTTTTAGCGCCTACATATACAACTAAATTCCCAACTCCACTCGCTTTTGAAAGATGAATTTTATCACCCTCTCGAAATAAGCCCACGGCGAGAGCATTCACCAAAATATTTTCATTATAAGAAGTATGAAATTCAGTTTGACCGGTGACTGTCGGCACGCCAACACTATTTCCGTAGCCACCAATTCCTCGCACCACTCCATCAACGAGAGCTTTCATTCTTGGAGCTTTTGAAGAACCAAAACAAAGATAGTTTGCGAGCATAATGGGGCGTGCCCCCATGGTAAAAATATCCCGTAATATTCCGCCGACTCCGGTTGCAGCGCCTTGATAAGGTTCAATGAAACTCGGATGATTGTGACTCTCCATTTTAAAAGCCACGCGTTCGCCCTGACCCAAATCAATAACACCGGCATTTTCACCAAAGCTTTGCATCACCCGTTTTGATTTATTAAATAATTTTTTCAAATGAATCTTACTTGATTTATATGAGCAGTGCTCACTCCACATCGCTGAAAACAAAGACCATTCAATTTCTTTTAGCGGACGATTTAAACGCTCTTCAATCATTTCGAGTTCATCTTTTGAAATACGATATTTTCTTAATTTTAACTCAGTATTTGAATTCAATTCTGTTCTCATTTGAAAAACCCCAGCCCATCACAACTCCCCATCCAGTCAAAGATGGCCCGTTCTGGATGTGGCATTAGAGCCATTACATTTTTGGATTCATTCATAATGCCCGCAATATCTTCAATGCTGCCATTGGGATTGTTTTGATAAGTAAACCAAATTTGATTTTGATCATGGAGCTTCTTAAGTCCATCATTTTCGATAAAATAGCGGCCATCCCCGTGAGCGATTGGTAAATTGAGTTTTGCTTTTAAAGAAAAAGATAAATTGGTGGGTTGATTTCTCACTTGCAGCTCGACCCATTCGTCGCGAAATCTCAAGCCCTGATTCTTTAAGAGCACTCCAGGCAAAAGCTGAGCTTCGCACAAAATTTGAAAGCCATTGCATATACCTAAGATCGGAACCCCATGTCTAGCGGCTTCACGAACTGATTTCATCACAGGCGTGCGGGCGGCCAAGGCTCCCGAACGCAGATAGTCTCCGAACGAAAAGCCGCCGGGCAAATAAAGCACTTCAAATTCGTTATAATCAAAGAGATCTTCGTACCATAACCACTTCGGATTTCTTCCGGCATTTTCAACGGCCTGGTAAACATCTCGGTCACAGTTCGTGCCCGGAAAACGAAGAACACCAGCCTTTTTGGCGGAAGAATGCGTCTTCATAGCTTTTCTAACTCATAACTTTCAATGAGCGGATTGTGCAATACATCGTCTGCAATTCGCCTTGCTTCTTTCATGGCCTCATCAACACTACTAAAATCAAAATCAAGAACAATATATTTCCCGACTCTACAGTTCACAATTTTCATTCCCATTTGAGAAATGCTGCGTTCAACCGCTCTTCCCTGTGAATCCAAGACATCTTTGCGAGGCATGATACGGACACCAATTTTCATACTTTGCTCCCCCAGTGATTCAAAATTTTTTCTCGCACCAATTCGTAAGTCTCTTGCACTTGACCTAGATCTCGACGGAATCGATCTTTATCCATTTTTTCATTGGTCTTCTGATCCCAAAGCCTGCATGAATCGGGCGAAATCTCATCGGCTAAAATAATTTCGCGAGTGGAATTCATCCCAAACTCAATCTTAAAATCAATAAGCTTAATGCCAATTTCAGAGAAAAACTTTAGCAACTCTTGATTCACTTTGAGGCCCATTTTTTTAAGCTGCTCTAATTCGCCCTGATTTCGAACTGTTTTTAGCAGCAATGCCTGATCATCACTTATGAATGGATCTGCAAGCGCATCTTCTTTATAATAAAATTCAACTAAGGGACGATCGAGTGAAGCCCCCTCCTCAATTCCCAACTTCTTTGCGGTTGAGCCCGCCAGCACATTGCGAACAACGACTTCAAGCTTCAACATACTAAGTCTTTGCGTGACCATTTCGGTTTCGCCAATATCGACAATGAAATGTGTTTTGAGACTTTTAGATAAATAGCGAAAAATAATAGAAGTAATATCTCGATTGATCGAACCCTTGCCGGTAAATTCACCTTTTTTTTGAGCATTAAAAGCTGTCAATGAATTGCGAAATTCTTGCCATACGAGTTCGGGATGATTTTTGACATTATAAAGATTCTTAGCTTTGCCCTCATAAAAAAGCTCCGCCCGTTGATAGCTTTCTGAATTCATTTTCTTGCCTTTCGAATCAGGTGCTCTGGTCTCTTATACCTTTCAAAAATCTTTTAAGTGCTTTTACAATTGCCACCCTGTGGGTTTCACCTGAAAAAATTTTATCGATCTTTTTGGCTCCGAGAGCCTTTAAAACTTCGGGATCTTTTAACGCCTTGTCTTTGAGTTGTTCTTTCGCTTTGAGGGAATGACTAAGTGCCTGCACCTTAGCATAAGCTAGCTCTCGAGAGAATGACTTTTCAACTAATGCTAAGAGTAAATGTGAACTAAAAAGTTGTCCCTGAGAGCAAGTCATATTTTGCAACATTTGCTCTTTATCGACGTAAAGCCCTGTTATCAATTCAGTCATTCGCGCCAGCATATAGTCCGCCAAAATGAAGGCATCAGCAAAAATCACCCGCTCAACACTTGAGTGTGAAATATCTCGTTCATGCCAAAGTGAAATATTCTCCATGGCTGCCATTTGATAGGAACGCATTAGTCTTGCACAGCCAGTTAAATTTTCAGCCGATATCGGATTGCGTTTGTGTGGCATTGCACTTGAGCCCTTTTGCCCAGGAGAAAAGGCCTCAATTACCTCACTTAGTTCCGTACGCTGCAAGTGACGCAACTCGACTGCAAGCCGCTCTAGGCCTGAGGCCAATAACGCTAGCGAATTAAATACCTCAGCCTGCCGATCTCGAGGTATAACTTGAGTCGCAATGGTTTCAGGTAGCAGCCCAAGGGCTTTTGCCACCTTGTGCTCGACTTCTTCTGATTGTGTTGAATAGGTGCCTACGGCTCCACTTAGTTTTGCAATTTCAATTTGCTTTTTTGCACGCTCAAGTCTTCCTTGATTGCGCTTAAGCTCAGCATAAAAGCCAGCTAATTTATAGCCAAAGCTGGTTGGTTCCGCATGCATCCCATGAGTTCGTCCCGCACAGAGTGTTGCAGCATGTTCTTTTAGTTTTTTTAAAAGTGCTTTTTCTAATTTTGAAACTTCTTTTAAAATTTGTTCAAGACCTTCACTTGTCTGAAGAGAAAGTGCGGTATCCAAAACATCTGAACTGGTCATGCCAAAGTGAATATATTTGCCGTTTTCACCGACATTTTCTGCCATATTAGAGACAAAGGCAATGACGTCGTGTTTTGTGGTTTGCTCAATTTCATTAATACGCGTCACTGAAAACTTTGCTTTTGCTTTGATTTCGAGCGCGGCCTTTCGCGGAATAATTCCGAGGCGGGCTTGCGCATCTGCGACCGCCAATTCAACTTCAAGCATTTTTTTAAATCTGGCTTCAGGATTCCAAATTTTTGACATTTCAGGTCGGGAGTATCTTGCAATCACAATTTATTTCCTTTTGCTAATTTCGCGATCAATAGCCCTTTGCTTAATTTTAGCCTCAACCGCTAGCCATTCTTTTCTCATCAATGTTAGCTTCTCAAATAAATTATTTTGAAAAACCAGCTGAGCCTGAATCTGATGGGTCTTTAGGTTTTCACAAGATTCAAAAATCAAATAGGGATGCTTAATTGGTTTTAAGCGCTCAATGTCCTGCGCAAGATACATAGGCCACCGAGGAGGCCCCAATTGTTCTTTTGAAAATTTAGTCTCAGTCGAAAGCTCAAGGCATTCAAAGTCATTCGAAACAAATCTATGTTCTAATTTTTTCTTTAAGACCTCTGATATTTTGAATTGGTAGTCTGCATTGAAACGAAAAATACAGGGTAGCCGCAGCCAAACATCAAAAGTATCAACCGACTTTTTTGAAATCAGTGTTAAATTTTCGTGCGTCCATGGAAGCCTTAGGTGATCAAGACAATAAAATGAGCTTGGCCAGCGCTCTAGAACTTCTACCGGCCCCCGCCAAGAAAATCTCTGCCAGCTCCATGCTGGCTCAATAATCTTAGCTTCAAAAAGAAATTGCGCCGCATCTTTTGATAAAAATTCAGTTTCTGCTGAGGTCAAGGCCCAGATCAAGACTCTTGACTCTAGCTTTTGAGCATAGGGCCCACTCGATTTTGCGCCGCCTTCAAATGCCATATCTAGGCTCAATTCAAAATTTCGATCTTTTGACTTTTGCGCACTGACTACGCGTTGTGGAATATAATTTTTTACTAAATTTATTTTTTTAAAAAAAGTATCTGAGCTCCTGGTTTCACTTGTCGATTGATCTTTAAATAAATCTTCAAAAATGGGCAAAGTCTCCGTCTGATCGAGACCGAAATTTTGGGCTTTTGCGTTTTCAATATAAATGCTCGCAGCCAACTGACGACTCAAATTGACCAACCACAAATCCTCAAAGCTCAATTTTTTTATTTTAGAATCTAATTTTGATAAAGCCTGTGCGTTGAGATCTGAGCGATCAAGCTTCAAAAATTCTTCGACTTCATTTTGAAAATTGAGCTGAGATTTATAAAAATCTCGAAGCGGACCTGAGCCTTCAAAGGGCCCATTTGAAAACAGAAGACTCACGCCATTTGATATCTTCTGGGCCTGAGCCATATTGAGCCATGCTTGAGTTTGCTTTTCATCTAAATTTTGAATTTTTGAAAGCCCAAATGGATTCTTAAGATCTTGCTGGCTCCAACTTCCGAGCAATGAGGACACATCAATATGGCCAACCTGCCATTCATTTTTTGCAAGCTCTTGTGCAAGCCAATGATGACGGCCATAAGCTGAGACAAAGACAATATCAAATGTAGACTTAGTTGCTTCCAATGACTTTTCTCACTAATATTTGTTCATCCTGATGCACCTTCATTTCAACTTCTCCTAGCTTCAAAAGCGAATACGAAGGAGTGCGAAAGGATTTTTTCTGAATAAGAATTCGGCCGGCATCAACTTCTGGTATTACTTCGTGCACACTCACTCCGATTTCAGCTTTGTCCTCATAGGCCTTACGAATGCTTTCAAGGCCGGGGTACAGTGGCAATAAACTAGGATGTAAATTGATGATATTTTTGCTCCAGTTTTGAATAAATTCTAACGGAATAATTTTCATAAAGCCTAGCAAAAATATCTTATTGATTCCCCGCACTCGTAAGTCTTTTGTAAGCCTCTGCCAGTCGATTGGACGCTTTAATTCGAGCACCTCAATACCTGCTCGTTTCGCACGCAAAATTCCGCCTGCTTTTGGATTTGAGGTCACAACTAGCTTAATTTGGTCGCCAACCTCGTCGATAGCCGCACATAAGTTGGAGCCCTTGCCCGATATAAATATGGCCCAATTCGTTCGCATGAGCACCTTTTGATAAAAAGCCTAATAAATTACTTCAGCCTCTTCATTTTCTGATTTTTCAATTTCACCGATCTTAAAGGCCTTTAGACCATTCTTTGCTATTTCAGCGATCACTTCCTCAGCTAAGCTTGGCTTTACAATTAAGCAAAATCCCATTCCGCAATTAAATGTTTGCAGCATTTCAACTCGAGATAGGCCGCTGCGGTCTTGCGCCTCTAAAAACAAATCTGGCCAAGACCAATCCATCAATCTTAGGCGAGTAAATTTTGGCATCACGCGAGGAATATTCTCCATCCCTCCGCCGGTAATATGCGCCAATGCATTTAACAAATCTTTTTTAATCAATGGCAAAACAATTTCAGGATATAAAATGGTGGGCTTTAATAACTGATCCTTGTATTGCTCAAGATCTTTTTCAAATATTTTACGCACCAATGAATAGCCATTGCTATGAAAGCCTGAACTTTCAATACCTATGACGATATCGCCAATTTGAACTCGCTTTGGGCCAAGAATTTTATCTTCGTCAACAATACCTATTGCAAAGCCCGCACAATCAAAATCTTTATCATGATAAACGCCTGGCATTTCGGCCGTCTCTCCGCCAATAAGCGCGCAACCTGATTGATGACAGCTTGAACGAACTCCACTTAAGAAGCTTTTGGCATCATCTAGATCAAGCTTGGCGCTGGCATAATAGTCGAGAAAAAATAGCGGCTGAGCTCCGCAACAAATGAGATCGTTGACACACATTGCGACCAAGTCCTGACCCACGCTATCAAAAACTTTGAATTGAGAGGCCAATTTAACTTTGGTTCCGACGCCATCGGTGGCGCTTACAATGCAGGGCTTTTTAAGATGCGAAAAACCAAGTTTAAAAATCGCGGCAAAACCACCGACACCTGAGATAATTTGGTCTTCAAAAGGCTGTTTTGCTTGGGTTTTGCCAATCCAATCGACAAACTGATCGCCCTTTACTACATCGACTCCACTTTGCTTGTAGTCTACCATGCACGCTCCCTCAAAAATGGGTGGGTTGGGGTGGGCTATTTGCCTGAAGCCTACCTCAGGCGCCTTCACTTGTCGAGCACCTGAATGAGCAAATTTTGAAGTGCTTTTCATCATTTGGATAGAGCTTAAACAAAAAAAATGAGCCAAATCTGAATGCATCTAGATGAAATGGCCTTGACCTTGCTCTTAACATCTTATGAGCTAGTGTCTTAAGAAGTGTTTCATTTTGAGACTTTTTACCGGAGGACTATTTTGCCAAGGGCTCATCCATCAAAGATTATTTTAGCCGTTTGCTTTAGCTTTTTGCTCTTAATTGGCAGTAAATCACGCGCCCAAAACTTACTTCGCGAGCCATTATTATTGGCTGATAATTCATCTGGCAATCCTGAACAACTCAAATTCCCCGCCGGCGGAAGACTTCTGGCCCAAGCAAATGACGACGATGCATATGACCCTTTTGCAGATTATTCTGACTTCGAGCAAACTGAAGAGGAAGAAGAAGACGAGAATTTCTTTCGAAATGGTCGCTTGATTACGGTTGGTTTTGTTGGCGGCTATCGCGGATTTACTGGTACCCTTGGCAGCATCTATACTCCAAATGCTAGCTTTGGCCTTTATGTTTGCTACTTTTTTGATTTGAGATTTGCACTTCAAATTGGTTATTTTACCGGAGATTACGCGCTTAATATTCAAGGCCCTAGCGAACT
>JAYUEN010000232.1:0-1632 GCA_043739185.1 Bdellovibrionales bacterium | reverse complement strand
GTTGGAATCATGGCAAAGAAGCTTATTGGTTGCTTGTCGCATTTTGTGTATTGAAAGCCAGTGTAGTGGCGTTTCAGGCCGGAAGCAGAGCCAAAATCACAAAATTTCTGAGTGATGAAAGTTATTCTTCGAATGCAAAAAATGCAGTTTGGTACAACAAGGCAACACAAGGGGCAACTCTTTTTGCAGGACTGTTTGCTTTCATCATCATTGGAAATTTCAGTTTCAAAGTTGCTGTTCTTATAGATATGGCATCATTTCTGATTAACGGCATCTTCTTACTACTGGCAACGGTCGAAGACAAATCAAGTGTGGTCGCCTCCGACAAAGATCCTTTTTATAAAAAGTTTTTAGATTTTTATCGCTACAACCCAAGAGCCGCTGTTTTAGATTTCTTTCTCTGCCTTTCAATGATGGGAACAATGTCATTTATGGCAAGGCTTGGCGGTCAGGATCAAAAATGGAACGCGCTGTTTATGGCTGGCTACGGGTTTGCTGTTTGGTTTTCGGGAGTCATTGAGCGTGGTCAGTATTTAAAAAACTATTCCAAACTGATTTGGATTGGCCTGGGCACATCTTATATTGCTTTGGGTCTAACTCCTGGTGGTGAGTGGCTCACGCTCTCGCTTTCAGTTTTTAAAGACATCTGTTTTTGGCTTTTGTTTCACCGCATTTCAACTTATGTGCAAATGGATACTCCCCACAACGTCATCGGCGGAGTATCAAACGCGAGAATGGTTCAAGTGGCTGCGGTTCTTGCCATTGGTGAAGTAACCGTCGGCGCTTGGCAAAAAGTTCTTCCGGTTTTTTATGATGGCTTATGGCGCGGAGTTTTTTGTTTTACATTGGTAGCATTGATGATGCTTCCCAAATTTAGATATGAGGCTAAAAATGGTCAGCCGCAAATATAAATTTATTTTTCTTTTTTTGATGATCGGGGTTTTTGTGAGTTGTACTAAACAAAAGCAAGATGAAAAAACTTTAAAAATACATTTTCCTGTCTATAAATTGGTTCTTGATCCGCACAAGATGGAAGACCTCTATTCAATGGCGGTGATCACACAAATTTATCGTGGGCTTCTTCGCTACAATGCGCCTGGCGATGTTCTTCCTGATTTGGCAGAATCTTGGACCGAATCAGCTGACAAAAAAATTTATCGGTTTAAATTGAAAGCGTCGAAATTTTCCGACGGATCAAAAATTACCGCAACAAATGTGCAAATGAGCTTTGCCCGGATTTTCTTTGTTGGCTCGTCTATAGGCGCTGACATTGACTATATTGATGGCGTTGCCAAATTTCGGGAAACAAGAAACATCTCTGACCTTGGCATAACGGTTGTGTCGCCTGACATAATTGAATTTCATCTCTCGAAACCATCGGCATTATTTCTGGTGCAGCTCGCAGTGACAGACTGCGCAGTGCTGCCAATAACAAAATTTGATGCACCATTAGATTTTAATGCAAAAGGTATTTTTAGCGGCCCATATAAGATACAAATGGCCCCGATGAATCCGGCCTGACAATTGAAAAATGGCGGGCTGATATCCTTGATAGCAAAAGCCCTCCGAAAAAAGTTTCTTATGCTTTCAGTGATAAAAGCCCGGTCGCATTGGCGCTTGAGGGAATCACAG
>JAYUEN010000231.1:0-1634 GCA_043739185.1 Bdellovibrionales bacterium | reverse complement strand
AGAAGAATATCTTTTGACCTCTGAACTCGAGCAAACCAACGAGGCTTATGCTGTCGCAAAAATTGCGGCTCTCAAATTGGTCGAAAATTACAACCGTCAGTATAAAACTCAATATCTTTCAGCGATGCCTACCAATTTATATGGAATCAACGATAATTTTGATCCCGACCAATCACATGTGATTCCTGGCATGATTCGAAAATTTCATGCCGCCAAAATAGCAAATGCTGCAAACGTCACACTTTGGGGAACGGGCGAAGTATACCGAGAATTTCTATATTGTGATGATCTCAGTGAAGCTTGCTTGACGGTTTTAGATCGAGTTAAACCAGGACAATTTAAAGGTGAATTTATCAATATCGGAACCGGCAGCGATCTGACAATTAAAGAGCTCGCAAATAAAATTCATAAGGTTGTCGACTTTAAAGGTGAAATTATTTGGGACTCAAGTAAACCTAACGGTACTCCAAAAAAGCAACTCGATATTTCTCGCATTCAAAAGCTAGGCTGGCAACCGAGAGTAAATTTGACCGAGGGACTTCGCACAACCTACAGCTGGTTTCTGGAAAATAAGTGTTAAGCCAAAGCCAGCGAAGCCCATCAAAAAGTTTTTTTGCAAGTTTGAGAAAACCTATCGTTGTCAATCTCATGGGCGGACTCGGAAACCAAATGTTTCAATATGCAGCCGCCCGAACTCTAGCCGATCGGCTCGGACTTGAACTATTTTTTGATGTTTCGAGCTACAAAACAGATTTGGCAAGGCATTATGAACTAGATGTATTTAAGATTCGTGGCGGTGTTCTAACCAAGCAAGACTCCATATTCAGACTCATGCATAGACGAGTTTTACTTGGCGGCATTCCTCAACTTCAAGAAGCTTCATTTCGTTTTGATTCAAATATAAATAATATTTCATCTGGCACTTGGATAAAGGGCTACTTTCAAAGCGAAAAGTACTTTGCTGCTAACGACTCACAAATTCGCAAGGATTTTACTTTAAATTCTCAAGCCAGCGAACTTACAAATACTTTTTCAGACCAAATCAAGACAAGCTCATGCCCCGTAAGCCTACATGTTCGCCGTGGAGACTACGTCACCAATGCCAACGCGAACGCCTATCACGGCCTTACTCCCATCAGTTACTATCAACAGGCAGTCGACATTATCAAAAGTTCTTTTCCAGCTCTTCATCTTTTTATTTTCTCAGATGATCCAAAATGGGTTTCTGAAAATATGAATCTCGGGGTACCTCAAACGGTGATGAAAGCCAACACGCCTGACCGAGGTTGCGAAGATATGTATTTAATGTCTCTTTGTCGCCATCATGTTACGGCCAACAGCAGCTTCAGTTGGTGGGGCGCTTGGCTTGCTAGACACCCCGAGCAGATTGTGATTGCTCCGAAGACTTGGTTTTTAACCAAAGATGCCGATGATCGTGATTTGATTCCCGAAAAATGGATTCGAATCTAGTTGAAATAAGCCCTTCTCATAAACTTCGAGTTGGGCTAAATTAATCCTCATGCCTGAATTTTTCCTCTCAATTGTAGTTCCCATTTTTAACGCTGAGAAGTATCTAAACGAAGCCATTGATAGCATTTTAAGCCAAAGCTATAAAAATTTTGAACTGCTTCTTA
>JAYUEN010000230.1:0-1635 GCA_043739185.1 Bdellovibrionales bacterium | reverse complement strand
TTTTGCCACTCGACTGAAAGTCTCATAAAGATCCTGCGGTATATCTCTAACCTGTAATAAAGCCATAAATCCTCCATCAAGCCAGGGCTAACTTATATGGCCTTTAACGAAGCCTAAAACCTTTAGTAAAAATCGGTCATCCCACCCGGCCATTTTTCGTTTAATCTTAATGCTCGTTTTTGGAGTCTTTTCCATTTGCAAAAGATTAAGTGTCAGCTTTCGTAAAATCGAAAAATTAAACGACGCATGGCCGTTTCTTTTTCGACATTGATCTTCGTTAAACGTAACATCTAAAACATGATGGACAGAATTTTCAATACCCCAGTGCGACCTAACGGATATGTAAATATTTTCTGCTGACAAAGGAAGGCTTGAAATATAATACCTTTTTTCAATCGTTAGTTTGCCATCAATCAAACGCTCCGACTCAAACATGGCCACGGTTTGCAAATCAAGCCAACCTACCATTTCTGTTTTCCAAAGTGGTGCTTCACACGCAACGACTCGTCTCACTTCTTTTCGTCCATGACTCTTTTCTTCAGGCGTCTCAAATACATCAATTTTTTCAGAAATATTTTTTCCTGTTTCAATGTCGTTGATTTGTTTTATCACTGCCTTTTCGAGAGTCCCCTGGTTTCCCTTGACACACAAAACGTAATCTGCACCCTTTTCACGAATAGCCTTTACAATCTCTTTTTGTGTGCCTATAGCGTCTATGCTCACAACACAGTCTTCAAGAGAAAGAAGTTTGAGTAGCTCCGGAATTGCTGTTATTTCATTTGAATCATCATTGGTTTTAACCTGGCCTAGTACTAATTTTTGAGCGGATGAAAATGCACTAAGTACACGAACATTGCCACGTTGGTTGGCTCGGTCGAAAGATCTGCGATGTTCTTTCCCATCAATGGCAATGAATTTAGTTAGCGAAGGATCTCGAATCGATTGTACCCAATCGATTAATATTTTCTGAAAAGCATTTGGATCAATTAGAGAAAATACTCGACTAAATGTTTGATGCGAAGGAATGCCAAAATCTAAGTTGAGAAAACTTTTGAGAACGGACTCTTTTGCCTTTCCATAATCTTCAATTTCATCCCAATCCTCACAACCAGCAATCACAGCACAAAGGGCAATTACTAAAATATTGATAAGAGGATACCGAATATTTTCGCCATTCCTAGGGTCAGGGAGTTGGGCTAAGTATTCAAAAAGTGATGTGTTTTTTGCGAGTTTTAGGAACAGAATTTTACTCTCGAAGTGGAATTCGAGAATTTTAACACATGAAATTTAGGATGACTAGAGTTTTTGCAACTATGCTTTAAAGGCCATATAAGTTAGCCCTGACGATACACCTATAAGCGTGACCGCGATACACAGTCTCATCATTGTCATGGTACATCCTCTTCTACGATGTCATTTCTATTTTTATCAGTATACTTGCAAACACGGGGAAATGGAATGCACAGAACGGAGATTGGACTGTACAAAACGGTTTTCATATTTATTTGAGAGCGCGTACAAATAGTATACTGGGCACCTCTAAAAACTCCGTTTTTTGAATTTCTAAAGTCTGTATCTTGATTTTTTTTAAAAATTTACTTTTTTTATGAGCAATGAAGTCAACTTTTGACTTTT
>JAYUEN010000229.1:0-1642 GCA_043739185.1 Bdellovibrionales bacterium | reverse complement strand
ACAGAAATTGGCCTGGATTTTGAAGTTAGACATCTAAATTAATGTTAAAAGCAATGAGTTCTAACAGAGGTCTTACGGAGACGGCAAAGTTTTTGCTGTTTGGAATGAGTATTGATTTGAGCATCTAAACTTAAGCTCTAATTGAAGCGAGAACAAATTTATGAAGTGCAAAATAACTCTAAAGCAATTTCTAAAAAGAATCCTCATCAAATTGAGACTCACGGTTTTCGTGATTGGATTGGCATTTACTTCGCAAGCATGGTCCGCCATATCGGTTGATCTCAGCCGTCTTATAGCTTATGTGACACCAAGGCTCGCTTCACAGAATGGCGATGAGATCGATTTTATGACTTCGAGATTGGATAATGCTAGGAAGCGATTTTTAGTGAATAGCAATACAAGTTTGGAAGAGCGAACTGCCCTTTTCAATTTGTTTAGACTTGCGATATTAAATGCTGCCACTTCTTCTGAAATTCAGGCTCTAAGCAGGGAAGCAATTTCAGGTGTAATTTCTGACAGACGTGTAGGAGAAGATGAAGTTCGCAATTTTCTACTTGGTAGTATTGAGTTCTTTAAGCAAATCCAAAGTGAAAATAAGGCCATTTCACCCTATCACGCCATGCAGGTCCTAGGAAATATGGGTTTCGCTGGGGTAAATGAGCATTTGCGAATTCAGGCACTTGAGAATGTTCCTACGCAAGCAAATAATATCTCTCGCTTGATCGCAGACCGTATTTTAGCTCAATACCCCTACTCAAAACGCCTTGATGAAAGTGGACAAATCAGTCTCATTCACGCCCTTACTTCATTTTTGAGAAACCAGGATCGCGTTGATAACAGTTGGGAAAGAGAGTCACTAGCTCAGAATGCAATAGAGCTCTTGACGGGGATTTCACCAATAAATAGGAGCGTTGGAGCATTACAGGCAAGCGCATTGCATGAAGTAAGAACCTCGCGAAGCTGTGAATCCGCATTTAAACTTTAAGAGCTAAAAAGTGAGAATAATTCTCTATTTTCGCTCTATAATCACTCAAGTTGGTCTTTGTTTTTTGCAAAATAAAAAAACGTCAAACCTGAAATTCAAATTCGAAATCTCCTGACGAGACGAGAAATATTTAAAATTTTAGTACCAAAGTCATCGAAATAAAAGCCTAAGACAATCCGTAAGAAACGGCCATTAATGAGCCCTTGCACCATCAGCCCAGCGCTTTTTAACCTAAATTTGAGAAACAGCTAAATCTACAAATTTCGATTTGGGAGAGCGCGATATGAGACTCGATCATTGGACAAGCGAACGCTCAATTTTCAGCGTGAGAAGTATACTTTTATGGCATGCACTATTTGCATATTAATTAGATGCGAATTTGTATATTGGCTTACTTTTGAAAGGAAGACATTGATGAGATTCTTTATGACGATTTTGGTCGCTTTGACCTCATATTCAACACTTTCCCTAGCCGAGGATCTAACTACAAAAATTAAGGGCCTATCATGTGTGGGAACAGCTGAGGAGCCAGGAATGCCTAGGGATTTTCTGTCGTTGTCCCAACAAGCTGACGGGACTTACATTTTATCTTATGCACAGCAAGCAAAGGAAAGAAGTCCTGCATTAAAAGCACTTAGCAAGTCATTGACTTGTGAC
>JAYUEN010000228.1:0-1647 GCA_043739185.1 Bdellovibrionales bacterium | reverse complement strand
TTAAAAATACCATCAAATGTAAGTGGTAACGTTTGTATTTCAACTTGCCATTCGGTTACTTCAATTTCTTTTTCAGCTTCTTGTATTTGAGCTTCTCCCACGTGTAATTGTTTTATAAATGTTAAATTACCACCAAGATATTGAATCATAGTTTCAGCTGATTTACTACGAAATTGCTTAGCTAATTCACCGGGTAACCAAAACAATATCTTAACCATTCCATTTACCGAAACCACAGGAGTTAGTTTTTGGCCACTTCCTGGGAATTTTAGGTTTGTGCAAAATGCCTGAACCTCATTTTCATGATCGTTTAATATTCTATTCCATGCTGAATATGGATCTTTTTGTCCACCAACAACCTTAATAAAATCGTATACTGAAATCATTTTATCGGATGTTATACGTATTTCATGTTCACGCCCTTTAAAAATATCATCGAATGTAAATGATACAACTTGTCGTTCGGTTACTTCAATTTCTTTTTCAGCTTCTTGTATTTGAGCTTCTCCCACGTGTAATTGTTTTATCAATGTTAAATCACCACCAAGATATCGAATCATAGTTTCAGCTGATTTACTACGAAATTGCTTAGCTAATTCACCTGGTAACCAAAACAATATCTTAACCATTCCTTGCACATTTACTACCGGAGTTTTTTTAGTTTTCCAAAAAAAAACTTACATCCAGGCCACTTGGGTGGTGCTGTAGGTACCGGAGGCGGTGTCGAGGAGGGGGGTAAGGCCAACGAACGCCGCGGTCGTCAGGCAGTTGATAGGGTCTGGCAAATTCATAGCATCCCCGCCCAGAGACACCCAAAGTGCCCGGATAGTTGGGCAGTCGTTCGCGTTGAGGGCTAAGCCAGGGCGAGGAGCGCCAAAAGCGCGATGGCGAAGTTGGTAAACATGACTTTCAAGGCGAAAAGCTGAATAAGGGACAGACGGCGAAAGAGAGGAAGGTTTTTGGGCGAATTGTGGCGGGAGACTGGTTGTGGCCTCAGGAAAGCCATACGTCATCGGCGCGGTCAAAATTACCACGCGGCGGTCTCCTGGGCGAAGCTATTCTGCAGATCCACAACAATTATCGAGGGCTGCTTGCGACCCATCAACGGGTGAAGCAGTCAAGGAAAACCAAAAGCAACGAACGCGAGAAGATTTTAATCTTTTGTCGCGTCAACAAAATCTTGTCACGTCAACGCGTGTCATTTTTTTCCCGGGGACAACAACTACTGTCCTGGGAGCTCTGCTGCGGAAGGAATCCATCCTAGCCAAGGTATTGGACATTTTCCCAAATTGAGAATAGTCCAAAAATTGGACAACCTCGTCTTTGTGATTTTTTAATATATTTTTCCATGTTTCGCGTGGATTTTCTTGTCTACCAACAACCTTAATAAAGTCAAATATAGAAACCATTTTATCGGATGTTATACGTATTTCATGTTCACGCCCTTTAAAAATACCATCGAATGTAAGTGGTAACGTTTGTATTTCGACTTGTCGTTTGGTTACTTCAGTTACTTCAGTTACTTCAGTTACTTCAACTTCTTGTATTTCAATTTCTTGTATTTCAGCTTCTTGTATTTCAGCTTCTTGTATTTCAGCTTCTTGTATTTCAGCTTCTTGTATTTCAGCTTCTTGTATTTCAGCTTCT
>JAYUEN010000227.1:0-1649 GCA_043739185.1 Bdellovibrionales bacterium | reverse complement strand
ATGCCCCAATATCCAGTGGCAATAGTGGCGGTCCATTGGTAGATGAAAACGGTTCTGTTATTGGTATAGTTACACTTGGTTCAGGAAATGGCGGCAATGAAATTGTTCAGAACTTAAACTTTGCCATTAAAACATCCATTGTTCCGAACACCCAAATGTTCAACGACCCAATCTTTAGTTTCTACAAGGCATGGTTGGAGTTAGTAGAAACCGAGAACAAGCTCATCGACAACTTAAATGATTTGCAGGTTTTTGAACTGGAGGAATATCTTTCAACAAAAATCGCCCTTTTGGAATTTGATAGAGAGTATAACTCTAAATCGGGTGATTTAACTGCGGATCAAAAGGCAGGGTTTGTGGCAAATTATAAAGCTTTGAAAAAAGAAACTTTAGATGATCCCTTGGCGCGTTTAATAAAACGTCACGGCTCCCTTGAAAATGCTGTTTCTATGGTAAACAGTTATTTGCTTAAACAATCGGATGAATTTAACCGCATCCCTGAATTATTTGCCGACATAAATTCTGACGAGTTATTAACCGCATTCGCTTCGAACACTCATACCAATAATTATTTTGCTTGGGATATTAAACCTTCAGACATTGTGCCGCTGCTGAAAATCTCAATCGAGTTTTCAAAAGGTAAGTATGAGGACAAGGCTTTCCAGATTTCATTCCTTTACCGCGCGACACAGAAAATGGAGACGTCGGATATTACATTTTCCAATGCTTTTCGTAATAAGCTTTCTGACAGCAAATCGGTTGGTGAGAGACAAGAAATCCGGCTTCCTTACAAATCTATCAATGCAAACTCACCTGACGACGATTGGGTAAAAATGTATGGCCTTTCCCTGCAAAAGCCAAAATGCTCTTATGAATTCAAACCATCAGGTTTGTCGTTGAGAGGGGAATCATTAAAAAAAGTGACCGAAGCCTATGGCGGGTTTGAGGATTTAGTCGCAGCAGTGTTTGAAAAAATTTCAATAGCAACTTTGGAAAATGATTCTCCTGATGCCGCAATTGGTTTAATGAGGAATGAAGTTGCAATAAGAAAATATCCTGACTTAGTGCAGTTGGCGTTTTTCTATTCCTGCAACAGCGATTTTGACAAAGCATACACCAAGTATCAGGAAGCATTTTCTTCATTGCTGGCACAAGTCGATCCTTTCACTTTAGAGTGTAGGAGCAAGTTGGCTTTCTTTGGAGACTTGTTTAATTCGCTATTGGATTCTGGGAAACGTCAAATTGCTGATTATTCGCCGAGGATAAACAATAATTTATTGAAGTGGCAAAGCTACATAGTTGAGAAGCCAGCCTATGCTTTAACCCAGCTTCCGGTTAGAGATGCAATTGAATCATCCGAATTCAAAAAGCTTAATGATCTTGAAAAAGGTTGGGTAATTTTTGTTTTTGGACGCGAAGCTTTGCATTCTGCCGAACAACAAAAATCGTTTTTAGAAATTTTACATCAAGACAAGAAGCTTGAACATCTTTACAACCAAATGTTCAGTTTGAATTAGTCTTAAATTAAATCGCAAATCGCCAATTGTAAATTTTTATGCAAGTCACGTCCCTTTTAAGCCAGCACGAACACGATGACAATTGCGGCTGCGGCCACGACCACGAACATTCCGTCGTGTATCTCTGGCAGG
>JAYUEN010000226.1:0-15363 GCA_043739185.1 Bdellovibrionales bacterium | reverse complement strand
TTAAATGGGATTTACAATTTTCATCATCACATTGCGGGAGCAAGCGTTCTCGATATCAATGAAAATATCCGAGTCTCTTTCTTCGCAACGCGACTCTTTTGAAAGCTTATGGGCAATAAGATAGGCCTCACAAATTTGGGTGGCATCTTGCTTCGCCCGTAGGTACGCATCTTCGCACGATCTTTGTTTGTCGCCGCCAAACTTATGATTCCAATTTGCATTAGATCCTTCAAATAGATCAACTTGGGGCGGTATGAAATCAATCAACCTTGAAAAGTAAGCTATTGGTGAATTTCCGGCAAAAACCGCATCCGTACGTTTGATATAAAAGTTATCACGAGTTGTAAAGGTGAGTTCCTCGCCTCCAAATTTTGTATTTCGGCGACACCCCTTCAGATGTGGTCCGCTACAAGTATATATGGTGGCGGCCTCGAGACTTCTTGTACAGAAAATCGAAGTACGATTGGTATAGGTGATCGCAACAGTATTCGGTTCACCTAAAATTTGGACCTGCGGCACACAGAGGTCATAGTTGCTCGCCTGCGTTTCAGAAGTAAATATGCCATTGACATCCTTGTTATAAGAAACATTTTCGTTTGAGCCGAACTTCTTTCGTCGCGCTGAAATAAATTTTTTGTCGTTTCCGAAAAGATTAATCCCAGGAGCATACTCATGATATATCAAGGTATCGGTATCGAGTTGTCTTTGAAAAAAAGAGGCCCAGCGCCGCCCATCAAGAATAATTTTTCTTTCATCCGGAAAGAAATTGATTGCATCTTTAAACGCCACCTTATCTTCAATAACCAGAATGAGATGCTCGTCAGAAATTTCAATTTCTGTCGATTCGATTAAAACTTGAAGCTTGAGAGAATCTAAATCATCAGGATTATATTGGTCGAGTTTCGAAATGAGTCGCTGAGCTCTCAACTTAAATTCACTTATTAGAGCTAACTTTTCAATAGGGCTTAGGATTGTTGCATGGAGTTCAATAAAAGGAAGTGAGGCGCAAAAAAAAATAAACAGAAAGAATTTCAAGCTTACCTCGCCTTTTGAGGTCTTGCGATCGCCTTTGCCGCACATGTTTTTAGATTATGATTTGGCGGATCACCCAAAATCCCAGCGGGAACACACGTTAAATTTACCGTCTTTTGGCAACGTGATAAAGCTTGCTCTTGAGCTTGAATGGCAGCTCTTCGACATATATCAACCATATCTTCTTCGCGGTTTAAGGCATTTACTTGAGAGTAACCGAGACCGTAATGCTCAGTTTTTAATTCAATGGCTGATTTGCTTGTTAGCAAAAGACCTTCGTCCTCATCCTGTAGTTTTAAAGTAGAGCCCACCCAGAGATGTTGCCGAGACAATGCCCGAAGCTGAAACTCGTGATCATTAATTTTCTGACCCAAACAATGATTCATTTGATTGTTTTTGCAAATATAGCTTTGGTTCAATCGAGTATCATTGCAAACGGACTTGAGAGATACTTGACCCATCAATTTATCAAGCTCTACATTTACGAGACATGACGTTTTATCAGCTCCCAATTCGACTTCGTATTCACCCAAGCTCAGATTCGAAATGAGTGCAGGTTGAGGAAAGTTGAGGTCCCGTGCTTTTAAGTTCAAATCATTAAAAGTATTTCCGCTAAAATAGGCATCTAATATTTCAAAAAGTTGCTGCCGAATAGAATCACCGTTAAGGAACTTTTTTTCCCAATCAATTCGATAAAGAATTATTTTTTTCTCAAATGGAAATAAATTAATTTGAGGAACTTCATCGCCACCCAAATACAGAGGTTTTTCGGATATAAGCACTTCAATTTCTTTTATCAGTTGTGTAAAGCCTTGAGCTCGAACTTGCCCTTGTCCGAGTTCAAGAAGCAATTGAGGAATAGAATCAAAAATTGGATAAAACTGTGACTCAAGCCAGTCGCCACCACCACCGCTCTCACCACCATTGCCGTTGCTACCGGCAGCAATCTGATAAACGCGAAAATCTTTCTGCAAAACCTTGAGAGCTCTTTGTGAAGGTAAAGCGTTGCTTTCAATTTTGTTGATTAGTGACTCGTACAAGTTCAGTTCAGGAAGTTTTAATGTTCGAGCATCACGCAAAGCTTGATAAACTGATTTGGTCACGACGTCCGAAATCTCGGCTTCCGTATGTTTTGGTAAATCGCCTACGTTGGCTGCGTATATGTGTCGACTCTTCAAAACAATGCCAATTAAAATTGCAAAGAAATAAAAAAAGTTTCTTAAAGTCATAAATATCTCGATTTCAAATCTGTATCTGTTTTTTCATCAATTTCAAAATGACTTAGTTCATTCTTAAGTCCCAATTGGTAGTTATCAAAGCAAGGTTTAGACCATTTTTATCAGCTTCAAATTGATTCAGGCAGCTTCAGTCAGGATTAGAAATTACTCTATGAGACCGGGTCTTTAGACAAAACTCATTTATCAAAGTGAGCATATTATTTGCAATTTGATATCGACTAACTTCTAAGCAAAAATGACAGACTTCGCCTTGGCGATAATTGGGTTCATCGTCCTAGGTGGCACCCTGGCTTTTGGGGCCACACCAGATACAACCCGCTGGAGCAACAAAACATTCCCATTTGTCCTTTTCAGGTAGTTTTACTTCAGACAGTTTCTTACCAGTGCTGTTGCATTTGTCTTTACTTGAGTCGTGGCATGCGCAAGTCAATGATTCGCAATTGAAGCCACCCTTGCCTAGGTTTAAGACAATGATCTTCCAACCTTTCGGACAATTGGCATCCGAGAGATCATTGGACGACAAAGATTTGAGTGAGTGACGGGGAGACTCGGAATTCGCAATGATTGAAGAACCAAACACAAATATTGCCACAATTGCCGTCATAAAATTTGTTTGAGTCATTTTAAAATGATAAAACTGAAAGAAATCGAATGGCAATAAGCTTCGATCGTAATTTAAGTATATGCTTAGACATCGAGCGATTTTAGCATTGTTTTCTCGCATTCACACGTAATCTCTATCCAGAAATTAACGCATGAATATAATTGAAACTTAATAGCTAGTGATATTGCAATTGAGATCCTCACGTCCACCGCTTTGATCGCAATGAACCAGCATTGGAATTGTAAAATGAACGCCTGGCTGAAAATATGTTATTGTTTTTGGAATCATCAAAATGAATTGGCACTCATCTACTGCCGTACCCCATTGATTCTTTTTATCGTTCTTTAGCTCTAAAACAAACTGATTTGCATCTACAAATTTGCGAGGATTGTAGTTAGATGAAGCATCACAAACATTTTGTCTAGCAGTACCGACGCTGTCAGAAGTCCCTCCGTTGGCTCCTTTTGATATTACAACAATATTACGAAGTTGAGTAGGGGAAGCAATTTGAGCTTTGAAGCTGATGTCTGACTGCGAAGGAGCAGTCGCTCGACCACGATTTACACATTCAAGATTTGAGGCTTGCGCAAATGTGCCTAGTGTTAGAGTCGCGAAAATTAGGATGAGGCGTTTCATAGAAAATTTCCTTTGTTAAGAGTTTCAACGGAACCTATCACGTTTGAAATGAGCCCGATAGATAGCGGCTGTATCTAGATAAAAAATTCAATTTCCCTATGAAAACAGCTCGATATAATTTTACTGAATATTTAGTTTTCAAATTTGAAAGTTCAATATTTGGGGTGCACACATTTCAAGAGATTTTTAAAGGAGACAAGGTTTTAATGACCTCCCATTGAAGCGCGAGAAAGGGCCAAGCCTCTTACTTTTTTACAGATCAAAATCGTTATATTAATTGCGCATGAAAGTTGTGCTACAATCATCAAAATCAAATCTTCCCTTATTCAAGGAGACATATATGAATTTTTTCAAATTCGCGATTGGCTTGGGCGCCGTTTGTTTTTCTGTTTCGGGCTATGCAGCGGACCGACTCTACAGCTGCGAAATTCTCAGCGGACGCCATACCGGCTATAGTGTCAACGTGATCCGAAGCTCTTCGGGAGAGCTCAAAATTACTCTCCTTGAGTCCATGAACTCATTGGTTACCTACACGATTATACAAAATGAAAATACCTGCAAAGTTATAGGAACTTGCTTTTATGCAGAATCGAAAGCAAAAATTGAAGGAAGAACCATGAAAATGGATCTAGCGGTCTCAACTAAACTCATTCGGCAGAAAGAGAAGTCCGGGCTTTTATCAACAGCTTCTTTTGATTCGTTTGATCTTAGAAATCCGCCTGGCAATCAGAGACTTCGCGATGAAAACGTCAGCCTGATTTGCGAAAAAAAGTTTTAGTCTGAAACTTCACCTGTATAAAATCAAAGGTACGGCCTCGCTCCTAAAATTTCAAATTGAAAGCTAGGGGATTGACTTTATATATTGCCTCAATAAAGATTTTGTTTTGGTGAAGTGGCTTATCATTATTTTTATTGGCTTCGTATTTTTAGTTGTTATCTGGCTATTTCTAGAGATGAAGCAATTAGGTTATCACATAAAAAATAAAACACTGTACTTTGTAAGTACTCAGCCGGGCGGCTTTGGGAAACAAGAGAAAGAAGTAAAGGACGTTGATTTAGACAGCTTTCAAGTGATTAAAGCCGATGCGGATCCTGATAGTTTCAAAATACTCACTTTTGCTAGCGAAAAAGAATTTGCCAAAGACAAAAACCACAAATTTAATTGCTTTGGGGAAAGAGTAAATAAGAATCTAATAGATTAAAAATCGAAAGAATAAGCACGTGCTGAATACGCTCAAAAATTCACAGGCCAGTCTTTCATAAATTTTTGGCCATTCGATATTGTCCTTATTATCGAAACAAAAAAATAGGCACAAGTCGAACAGCCAGCCGAGGACACATTTGCGGAGTTACCTCCTGAAAATCGAGCATTGCTAATTTGGATGATCCTAATCACTAGGCGGTGACTTCGTCCAATATCCGATGTAGAATTCCCCCATGAAAAGATTAGCGGGGATTTTATTTGTTTTGGTGCTGATTGCATATTTTGGCTGGAGCTACATAACTTCATCTCACGGCGACCAAGCCGTAGCTTACAATCCCGCCGATCGGGAATGCTATTCTTCAGATGATATCAGTTGGAGGTATTGCATCCATCGGGCAAAACAAGGCACAAACGATGGGATTGCTTATTTGCTCCACGGTCGAAACTTGGATGAGAAAACATGGAACGATGACACATTTTATACATCTATGCTTCAGAATTACTGGAGTGAGTCGAACGTCAAGCCACCAATTGTCGTTACAGTTTCGTTCGGCCCTGTTTGGCTTCTAACACCAAAGGGAAAAGCAACCAAAAGTGGTTTACTACAAAGCTTCATCGACAAGGTGATTCCAACGGTTGAATCCAAAATCGGACAGCCCTCCTATCGGGCAGTTTTTGGCGAGTCTATGGGCGGATTAAATGCGCTCATTGTCGGATTGCGGTCCCCTCAGCTTTTTCGCAAAGTCGCGGCTCTCTGCCCTGGAGTTTATAAAGACGCTAGCCCATATTCGTCGATTTCCAAAATGTCCGAAACGATAAAGCGAACCGGAGCTGAACCCTTAGTTATTTATGGGATCATAAGTCTTGCAAAGGACTATGTCAGCGACGAGGCCGAATGGAATGATATAGCTCCGATTGAGATTTTGAAGAGCATGACAGCGCCAAAAAGTACCGAGTATTACCTTTCAGCAGACCTATACGACAAATACGGAAATTTCGAGGGATCTCAGGAATTATCAAGGATCGCAAAACAAAAGAATTTCAAAATCCAATGGCGCCCTATCTATGGAGGCCACTGTGCCGTTGATATCACATCTTTAGGGGATTTTCTGCTTTAAGGAAGTAATCGCGATTGCCTGAACGACACGGGGCTCATCACGCTTTCAGATAACAAAGGGATTCTAGCCGTTGCGATCTTTCTCAATGGAAATGTGGATTTTGATAAAGGCTCTGCGACGATTAGCAAGATTGTAAAAATCGGCTTTGAAGCCCTTAAAAACTGATGCTATTGAAATACGAGGAGTTTTTATGAATGAAAAGTTACATAAGGGATCTTGTCTTTGCGGATCTGTTAGTTTTGAAGTTTCAGGCCCGCTTCCTCCTGGAAGTGCCTGTCATTGCACGAAGTGCAGGAAAAGTACGGGACACTATGAGGCCGGGGTTGATGTTTCAAGGTCTTCAGTGAAGATTTACGGTATTGAGAATTTGACTTGGTATCAATCCTCGGAAAAAGCACGTCGCGGATTCTGTTCGACCTGCGGTTCGCCTTTATTTTTTGAGCCGACTCGAGGAGATTGGATTGGTCTCTCTCTTGGTGCATTCAATGGTCCAACGAACGTAAAAATCGAAAGGCATATTTTTG
Organism: Bdellovibrionales bacterium; assembly: GCA_043739185.1. Lineage (GTDB taxonomy): Bacteria > Bdellovibrionota > Bdellovibrionia > Bdellovibrionales > JAMPXM01 > JAYTQQ01. The sequence continues at coordinate 9,007 of JAYUEN010000226.1, read as the reverse complement.
TTGCCAATAAAGGCGATTATTATGAACTCGAAAAGGAAGTTCCCCAATATGATCTTTATCCGGGGGCGTAAGAGCTAATGAGCTTTATGCCGATTGAGTCAGGCCCAACGGCTAATGGCATTTTTAAAAATGGTGGTTACGAAAATAACGTTATCCCCTTTAAAAACAAAAAACCGACAGATTCTAATCTGCCGGTCTCTTTTTCTCGGGTTGTCAATTATGGTGATCCAAGCGCATCAATATCCAAACGAATGCAACCCCTTGGAATCACTCAAATCTGTATCTCAGAAAGGGTCGATTATTCCAAGGAAATAGTCGAAAAGTATCTTTCTGGCAGTTCTGCGTCGGACATAGCGGGCCTCTATTCCTGTTCAAAACAGACGATTTTGAAGATCCTTAAAAAGAGCAAAGTTAGCATGAGACCCGCCCGTACTGTGACAACACGGACGGCAGTGCTGCAACAGAAAGCTAAATCGGGCGCTAGGCCGTTTTATGGATTCTGTTACTTCGAAGGCGCTTTGACTAAACATCCAACTGAATTTCCTGTGTTGCTCAAGATTCATCGGCTGTGGGCTGAGGGGCGGACCATCCATCAAATCAATCAAAAATTGGACATACAAAAAATCAAATCCCGTGAAGGTAAAAAATGGAGCTGGGCTGCTATTCGAAATATCGTCCAGCGCTTTGAACAGGAAATTTTAATCATCAAAAATGGAGGCAAGTATGAACTTAGATAAACTTTTTGCGTGGTCGTGGGCGTGGTGCTTGTGTTTGCGGCTACCGGACGACTTGAGGTTCTACAGAATTGGATATGTCGGGCTCAAGCCAAAGTTGTGTATGAATCGCGGACTTCAACATGGGGATCGCCCAGATTCTTCAAAGAAAAGCCAAACAACTCAGTTACCAAAGCTGCATTAAAGCAAAACCCGTAAGCGTCTTTCCAGACGCTTCGCCTATTTGTCTCGAAGCAACTCGTCTTCAGTCAAAGTTCATTGATCCCTGGTTTTTAAGTTTGGCGTTTCAACTATTGCTTCTCTCTATTTCAGTCCTTCGCATGAGACGCGCCAGCCCTACGGTCTGTCACGCCACTCATGCCGCGTGCGCGGTCGGACTGGAGAGAATCAACAGTTTCCACTCGTGTCAGCACCTCGCCGCCCTCACGGATTGTGAAGGGCGGACTCAATCAGGTGCCGCCAAGCAAACAAACCAGGAGATTTAAAATGAACCAAGAAATAAAACAAAAACTCGAAACACTCGCACTTAAGCGTTCCATTCCGTTCTGCTATAACTGCTACTCTGAATGTCCATCCGGTCGCTGTGAAACTTGTGGATCAGACGATCTGATGCGGCTCCTGCCAGAGGTCGGATGTGAGTATGGAACTGAATGGATCATTGAACAAATTCTTGAAGAAGAACTCATTCCGGTAAATCTAGAAGAAGCTTTCGAGGAATTTGTTCGCGAGTGCTATCCCGAGACTACCAAAGTCGCTTGGGCTGAATTCGACAATGTGAAACTGCTGAAGGAGCAAGATCCTATCAGTTGGCGATGTGCTCTCGCTGAATATGAGTCACAGGAAGAATCTGACGGACAGATAATTTCTTTTGACGGCGGAGCTACTTATTATCGCTTCGATGAGGTCGAAAGACTTTTGGAGTAGTCTCACGGACTGTATATCCAAAAATTTTGCTTAGCTAAATATATTACTAGTTAAGCAACTAGACCATAATTTTGAGGTGTAAAAATGGAGAACTTTTGAATATTGGCCAGTTTATTTTTTTTGTCAAAATTGCAACTGGGATTTAGCCAGGACGAAGAGCTTGAAATTCCAGCCCAAGAGCTTGAAATTCTCGTCTCGACTACGTTAACTGTATAGATTAATTTACAATTTTGGTTGGAGGTCTTCAGGATGAAGCCAACTACCAAGTCATTTTACACATGGGACTTTCTCACAGACTTCAAAAAAGTCGATCTTGAGACAACAACAAAAAAATCTTCCGAAATTTTGAAGCCATTGTCAAAAAATATTAAGGCTTCAAAAAACACGGTGGTCTACGGGGCACATAGCTATCATACAAAGGTTCCTCCAGAGGGTATTATTCCCTATATCCAACACTTCACTAAACCTGGCGATGTCGTGCTAGATCCCTTTAGCGGATCTGGGATGACGGGAGTAGCTGGGCTCCTGATGGAAAAAGAATCTATGAAGGATTCCCGAACATTTATATTAAATGATCTAGGGCCTGCTGCGATTCACTTAACGTACAATCACAACACCTATTGCAGCCCAAGCGCTCTTCGAAATGCCTTCAATGAGCTGTTAAAGGGGTGCGAATCGGAAATAAAAGAAATTTATCAAACTTGGGAACCAATTGATTCTTCAAAGAAAATTTATGAACTCGTAAGTTCGCTATCATTTCGAGATTTAAAAAAAGCAAAGCGACGCGAACTTCTTGATGGTTCAGTTTGTTTGGAAGTTAAATTTGGAAAGCAAACTGTTGTGCTTGCCCCGGCTCAAGTTACAGCAACAGTTTGGTCCGAATCCTATATTTGCAGTGGGAGTAAAGGAAAGAAATGTGGCGCGGAGATTACAACCTGGGATCATGGCTTCGATCAAAAAAAAGGAACGGCGTTAAAAAAACTAAAGTGCGCTAGCTGTGGCGCAACTCATTCGCGTTCTTCTTTTGGGCGTGCAATTAAGTCAGTTCCAGCATTCGTAGAAAGTCGTTTTTATAACTCCACAACAGGGAAGAATGTCAGATCAAAGCGATCAATCTACGCTTTCGAAAGAGAGATCGCCCTGTCGTTCTCGCGAGATTCAATAAAAGACTGGTATCCACAAGATTCTGTGGCGGCTTCTAAAGAGATGATGACTATGGGGCCGGCGAAGCTTGGAGTAAAAACAGTGGCTGATTTCTATACTAATAGAAATTTGAAAGTCTGTTCCATTATTTGGCGTGAAATTTCTAAAATAAAAGATAAGAGACTCCAAAAAGTATTGGCTTTTGCAGCTACTAATACCTTTTGGCACGCGACGAAAATGAGAAGGTTCAATGCTAGAGGCGGCTCGCGTCCTTTAACAGGAACGCTATACATTCCTCAAGTTTCAATTGAATGTAATGTGTTGGATGTATATTCAAAAAAGATTCAGATGTTAGAGAAGTACTATTCTTACATGGACTCAGAAAGTAAATCTAGATCGGTACACTTCTCCCTTGGTTCGGCAACAAATTTGCCAATACCAGATAATTCTGTAGATTACATTTTTACGGACCCTCCTTTCGGAGGAAATATTTATTACTCGGATTGTTCTGTTATCTGGGAAGGATGGCTTGGGTCATTCACGGATGAAAAGTTTGAGATGCATTTCAACCGTGTGCGCAAGCCCGAGCAGGGTGGAAAAACGATTACAGATTATGAGCAACTCATGCTGTCCGGCTATAAGGAGATGTGCCGTGTTCTTAAGCCTGGTCGATGGGCATCTATAGTCTTTAATAACTCAGATGATCGGGTCCTTGAAATGTTTCGCTCAACCGCCGAGGTTGCAGGCTTCGAGATCGGTGAAGTTGCATTTTTTGATAAAGTTCAAAAAAGTTTTAAAGGCTATTTGGGGCGCGAAGGTAAACAGAACGTCACGAATTGCGATATTATTTTAAATATTAGAAAACGTTCTCTCAAAGAGAATACTCCCGTTGTTGGAAAGAGAAATACAATTAGTGACAATTGGATTCGACAACAAGTTGAGGAGTATCTTACTTCGCTTCCAAAACTCCTAAGAAAACAACATTCTGTCTACACAACTGAGCACCGCACTCTTCCATTCATTCACAATGCATTGATGAAGGCGGTTTTCGCTGAGAACCAAAGCTTCGATGGCTTTTCATTGCCACGAATTGAGACGGTCTTACGAGAAGCGTTCATTGACGTCGACGGCTTGTGGTACACAAGAACGCAACACAAAGGACTAGATCGACAATTGCGTCTCGATGTAGCCTGACCTTAGTCCGTATATTAACATCAATTATATGCCGATGTGTCCATGTGGAGGCATGGCATGTCGGCAAAAGATTATATTTCATCAGTTGACCTTACAACGTTGCTATTCAGATCGCACAGGGTCAAAGGTTTCAATTTGCGTTCTGATTTATCTAAGCCTCGCGCTTCCAAGGATGGGGTTGATCTCCTAGTCTTCGATTACGGCGACCTACATCGAATTGAACTGTTAGTGAAGCCTCTCACTCCCTCTGGAAGAAGTCCTGGCGAATTCAATTATCAGATGATTTATAATCAGAAAGAACTTTTCTCTCAGCCCAAAAAGGTGAAGGGGAAAAATTTGATTCGCTTGTTCCTAGGCTATTCGAGAATTCTCGATTTATTTATTGCCCCATCAGAACAATGGTTCGACAACGCCGTTGACCAAGGTTCAATCTTCGCAAAGCAATCTGAGCTTGAGCTTTTCACGAAAGAGTTTGAGCATTCAATCGTTGTTGAGCAATATTCGAAAACTGATGACGGAAAAGAAATATTCCGAGGCTTTTTTAAACCCGAAATGCTTCTTCCATATATTCAGTGCATTGTTAATGGTGATCTAGATTCAAAATATCTGCGTCCACTAAAAGAATTTGAGGCGACAGCGCGCGAAGAAATTTTTCTTCTTAATATGAGTTTTGAAACGAAGGAAGCAGAGTCACAGAAATCAGACCAGCAAAAAGCTTCCCCCGAGCCCACTGGTAATGCACAGAGGGAGCATGTTTCTAAGCGATTTATTTTAACGGGACCGCCTGGAACTGGAAAGACATTTGCAGCGAAAGAACTCGCCTTTGCAGGAAAGAATCCTATTGCAACAAAAGAAAATACAACCGTTGTTCAGTTCCATCCATCGTATTCCTACCCACAATTTGTAGAGGGAATTTTTCCGACAACATATTTCGACGGAACTGTTTTATATCAAGTTGTTGATGGTGTTTTGATGGTGAAATACCGTCAAGCAAATGGTACTCCTGCTGAAACGATCGCCATTGCGAAGCTTCATGACAACCAAGTATTTTTTAATTTACCGATCGGAACCTTTGCTCGCTATTCGTTGACAGCTCATGATGCGCTTGAGCTACGAATCGATGAAGTCCAAGTTACAATTACGAAGGTTACCGACGACTGCTTTGTAGTTGATAGGTCGCTGGTTGCAGACTTGGCAAATCGGCTTACTGCCCAGTCTGAGAATTTAAAAATAAATTTTAGACGATCTGATTGGGGAAAACACAACGTCGTATTGATTGTCGATGAAATTAATCGAGGCAATGTTCCCGAAATTTTCGGAGAATTGCTTTATTCCCTCGCCGAGGATTCGGACCTGCCGGCATTGCCTGTTCGTCTTCAGTACAGTCAAACTGCTTTTTCTTGGCCAGCAAATCTATCTTTAATTGGAACTATGAATGTGTCAGATCGCTCTACTGGGGAGCTCGACCAAGCACTAAGGAGAAGGTTTCGTTTCGTTCAAGTCGATCCACAACCAAAGCGACTCGGTTCAATTGATAACTCGTTTCGACCGGCAGCAATCGTAAATCTCTTTGAAGAAGACCCTTTCGATATTCGGGGTGGCGATAAATTCGCTAGCTGTGACTTCGCAGTTCGATGTGCAAATAAAGTTTTAGAGAGATCTCCAACAAAGTTAGCATTACTGCCTACATTCAGCGAGTCGTTGATTAAACTTAATTCCTTAATTGGTTCTGAAAAATTTGGAGTCTTTGATGCTCGAGAAAAATTGATCGGGCATTCATTCTATATCAAATTGGCGCGCACATTTTCCGAGATTCTTCTTCATAACTTCTCAAGTGGCGACACCGCAAGACTGAATGATAAAGCCGTTTGTTACGACGTTAGCAATAGGCTCATGCACGCTTGGCGAGATTTACATTTGAAAGAGCTTCTGCCGCAGGTCAAGTCTGTGCTTTCTCATGATCCGGATCAGGTTGATACTCTAATGAAAGAGTGGAACGAGCAAATGCATACAGCATTGAGCACATTCCAGGAAGAAGAAGCCGCTAATGTCGCAGGCTAGAAAAGCGGCACAGCTCAACACGGAATATACGGGCTTTGAAGATGGTGAAGTAATCAAGCCAAAGTGTTTTGAGTTGCTCCAAAACTCAGATCCAAGTCATCTTGAAACCGCGACAATTGGTATCGCCCAGCTTTGGTCACTTTACTCCACCAAAAGGTCAGACGCTGTTGTTCAAACGGACTTGCACAGAATCACCAAAGGTCAAAATGAGCCTCTGCTTTCGCTGCTAATGGACAACTGGCTTACTCAAAATCGTTCTATTTTAGAAAGACATTTGAAGCCCGTATTTCGGCGGCAACCAAAAAAAAGCACTCATTTTAATGGAACCACCGACTTCATTAAGGCCATTATAAAAAACAACGGTTTACTTGGACCGGTCGAGTCAACACGAAATATTTTGGATCTTGATTATCCGCATTTGCGTGTAATTAAAGATGCATATCAGATTCTGTCTGACTTGTATCACACACGAAGATTGAGTTTGATTGATAAGGGCGTCAATCGGACCCTCCATTCTTCAATGGCATTATTAGCTTCAGTGCCGTCTTCTCCAGACCCTCAAAAAAATGCATTGTTAGTTCAATCACTACGAAGGCAACGGGCCAATGGCGACATTCATTTTGATGGCCTTCCAAGAAAACTTTCGCGCCTGTCATCGGTTATTGATTTTTCATCCGATCTGGTATTGAGCAAAGAACAATCCGTTGAGGGCTCATCAATTGGAGTACCTGGAATAAAATTGAATCTAAACTACCTGATCCAGTTCGCGCTGGAGGAAGCCTTAGTATTAAACGGTGGTATAAAACCTGAGTCTCTCTTTCCAGAAATGAAAATTAACAACGTAAAGTATTTGAATCCAGCGATGGACCTGGAATATCGCAGATGGATGTCCCCAGATATTTACGGTTTTATTCCGAGAGCGGAAAATACTGGGACAGCTTATATTCTAGACTCAAAACACAAAGCCTTCTTTAAGCATGGTGGGGATATTCCTTCTGTAGGACGAGATGATTTTTATCAACTTCTTTCGTATTCCGCCACTCACTACAAGCAAAACTCAAACATCAATATTGACTGGTTTTATGGTCTCATTGGCCTTGCTAGAGAGACTAGTATTTTAGACGTGGGTAATGAGGACAGCTTTAGATACATTGATCTTAAAGCTACGGGAGTTTTTGAAATTGACTATGACTCTATGGGAGTTCCAGTCCAAAAGAAAATATTGGCAATGCCAATGAGATTCTCGCGACTTCTTTTTGATTGTGGAGAATCTAATAATATTGAAGAAATTCGGTTGATCTTGAAAAAACTAGGAAATGAAATTTTAAAAACACATGAGGCTCATGGATAACTTGTGTCGAGTAAGCTTTATCTTTATGCGCCAGGAAATTTCGGAGCGCGATCTTGCCGATGTGATCTCTCCGAAAGGTGGCTTCTAGTGTTGCTTAGGCCCTGGTCCGGAGATTTGATCTCAGGTAAATTAATACGAAGAAGACATAGATTTTTGCTGGATGTGATTTTAGATGATGGTCGAAACGTAGTAGCCCATTGTGTGAATCCAGGAATGATGGAGGGACTTATTATTCCTGGAGCCAAAATATGGCTCAGCCAAGCAAATGGCAAGAAGCGCAGACTTAATTGGATTTGGGAATTAGTAGAGGTCAATGGACTGACTGTTTGCGCGAATAGTTGGTCTGCAAATAAGCTAGTAAAATCTCTATTAGAGGCCAGGCTTGTAACGGGACTCAAGCGATATAGCTCCTTTGCTGAAGAAGTAAAACTTGGGAAGAGTAATAGAATTGATTTTAAAGTCACGACGGGCTCGTCGTCTCACTTCATTGAAGTAAAAAGCTTGCAGCAAGCTCACGGAAAAGGAATTGGGTATTTTCCAGACTCAAAAACAATTCGGTCAGTCAGCCATCTTGACAGTCTTATTGCGGCCCAAAAATTTGGTCAGAAAATAACTTTGTTAATCGTTGTGCAACGGAAGGACGTCAAAATTGTTCGGTTGAGTGACGTTCACGATCTCATTTTTTGTGATCGCTTAAGAGCGGCAAGCAAACTGGGTCTAAGAGTCAGGGCAATTTTATTGGTTCCTAGCTCAAGAGGATTTATTTTCAAAGGTGAAGTCCCCGTCGATCTAAACCCCTATAACAGTCAGGACCTTGTGGAATGGAAAATGGCGATGAAGCCATTTTCAGGATGGTCACGTACTAAGGCAGATCCTGAAGCCGGATGGCGACGAGTTAAAAAGGCAAAGGTTTGAATGACAACATCAAAACAATTGAACAAGCAGTTTTTGACAAAATCTCGATTTAAAATTGGGCATGAATGCCCGACAAAACTTTTTTATCTCGACGACAAAAAATTCGGAAATGCAAATTCTGAAAATGCGTTTTTAAAAGCGTTGGCTGAAGGCGGCTTTCAAGTTGGCGAGCTTGCAAAGCTCTATTTCGAAGGCGGCCATGAAATCGCAACGCTCGATAAGATTGAAGCGGTAAGTGCTACCTCAGAGCTTTTGAAGCAAGATTCTGTCGTAATTTATGAGGCTGCCATTCAGTTTGAAAATCTCTTTATCAGAGCCGACATCTTGGTCAAAGTTGGAGCAAGAATAAGTCTGATCGAAGTAAAAGCAAAGAGCTTTGATCCAACCGAAAGCAATCCGTTCTATACAAAATCTAGCGTTAAAAAAAATAAGCCGGAAATAAACAGTGCCTGGTGTTATTTCACGATTTGATCTACCGATTCTCGGTATGAAACGAACATGACTTCTTTGTTCGGTAGATTTGGCTGCTCATTGAATAACGGTGTGGCGAATTGAGACAATTATTTAGTCGCCGCCCAGTGATCCCTTACGGCACCACTGGGCGGCGTAATAAACTGAAGTTATCTCAAGACAACAATTTATCATTTTCAGTTTAAAGGGTAGCGCCAAATAAACCGTGTCCCAA
>JAYUEN010000225.1:0-5111 GCA_043739185.1 Bdellovibrionales bacterium | reverse complement strand
ATAACTCCCGCAAATGCTTGCGAAGAAAATCCAAAACAAATTAAAATTTGTATCGATTTTAAAAAAATATTGAGCTGTGACTTCATTTGAATCCCCTTCAAAAAATCGAATAATTAAAGTTGAGTGCAATTAAAAATAACGCCAACAGTGTCAGCGACAACCGCATTCCCGACAGAAAGAATTCCAGCGGAGGTAAGGCTCATTCCGGCTGGCAATTTTGTACCACTCGGATCAACGCCAAAAACACCCTGCCCCGCCAGACAGTTCGGAAACGTCTGTGACAGATCAAAAGTCTGAGTACTACCTTGAGTGAGCGAAATATTAGGAATTATCCAAGATCCATTAGAATTTGGTAAGTTCCCAGTGCCCTGCGAATTAATAGAGGCTGCGCCGTTCGAGGTGGTAAAACCTTGGCCAGTGCAATTGTTATAAAAAAAACTCGTACCAAAAAGAGACAGAAATAATATCCAAACATTCAATGGCTTCATGGATCGCTTCATTTGAATCCCCCTGAAAAGAGCTTCTCATGCGTACATTAAACTTAGTAGACAGCATGAGCACATATAAATCTCAGCGCTCAACTTAGTGTACAGTTATCAAATTCTATTAAACATATTTTTTATAAATTAGCGTACAGAAGCGTACAGTAAAATGATATTATTTTTAGAATATCGTTTATACTATAAAGGTGAACAAAAAGATTTATAGCGAGGCTGTCTCAAGGTGAGAAAAAAAACGATCTACGAATATATGGACTATCGCCTCTTTCTCAAAGAGGCCTTTGTTCTGCTTAAACAGCAAGACAAAAAGTTTTCATTCCGATATTTTTCAAAACAAGCAGGATTTAAATCGCAAAGTGTTTTGAAACTTGTCATGGATGGCAAGATGAATATTTCGACTCCTAACATAGAAGTCTTCGCCAAAATATTTCGATTAAACAAAAGTGAAGCTGACTTTTTTTATCACCTTGTATTGATGAATCAGGCCAAGACTTCAGATATCCGCCAACTTCACGCGCAAGAAATTTTGAAATCAAAAGCTTACAAAAAACTCTATCCTCTTAGTCAGTTACAGATGAACTACTATAAGCATTGGTATTATATACCGGTTCGAGAGCTTGTTGCACTCAAAGGTTTTAGAGAAGACTTTGATTGGATAGCTAAAAAGCTCAATCCAAAAATTACTGCGCAAGAAGCTAAAAAAGCGATAGAAGAATTAACCGCACTAGGGCTGATCCAAAGAAACGCGAATAATGAACTCGAGCAGGCCGACGAAAATATTTCAACAGGAGATGAGGTCGTCCACAAAACTATTCCGGCATATCACAAAGAAATGCTCAAAAAAGCTATAGAGGCGGTGGACCGCTACCCACTCTCATCTCGAGACATTTCATCGGTAACCATTGGGGTTTCATCCAAAAATCTCAAAATGATTAAAGGGATGGTCCAGAAGTTCCGAAAAGACTTACTAGAAGCGGCTGGCTCCGGTGCCGATCCAAATCAGGTTTTTCAGATTAATTTTCAGGTATTTCCCTTGAGTTTAGAGACCGATGATGGAGACGAGTAAATGAAACATATCACTCAAGCCATCTCAGGATTCGCTCTTGCTAGTGTGCTCTTAGTCGCCTTCAACAATTGCAATGGCTTTAAAGAGAATTCAATTAATATCCCGAATCAACTAGACAAAGGCGGCACCGAAACCGGCAATGGCCTCAACGCAACCGCTGTCGTCGCAAGAGCTTGTGCGGTGATTGTTTCAGGTCATCCCGAACTTAATAACGCTGATTGCATGAGCGGGGTTTCGAAAACAACTCTCAGCCCGAGCCTAGGCGTTCCGCCAAAAACTCTTGATCCATTTCGCAGCCTCATTGCTGCAGAATCTGCGGGCGCCATTCATGCAAATGCAAATGCACTTTCAAATTGCATAGCAAATATTGATGCAATCGATCCGCATTCGCCGCAAGTGCAAGCCGCATACAACACAAGCAATTTTAATCCATTCAGTGAAATGGCCAAGATGATTCCAACTCAGGCGAACGGTTGTCCGGCTGCCTATAGCGACAATAGTTTTGTGGTGCCAACTCCAACCCCAGCACCTCCCGGCGCGGTCGTTATGGATTTTGACAATCCTCAACCGCCCAACAACGTCTACGGGCTCATTCCCGGTATTTTCGGAGACATCAACTTTGGCAACAATCAAGACTGGCATTGGCAAGCGCCCTATGATGCCGACTCTAGCAATAGTATTTTTCCGAACACGAGCTTTCCGGCGAGTTTTAGTTTTGCGACCGGAGCAAAAAACCTCATCAGTATTCGCTTCTTCTCCGACCAGGCCGGCACCGTAACGGTGTCTGATGAAAATGGCCAGAGCGCATCGATGCTCATCCCGGCAGACTCTCAGATGCACACATTGTTTCTAAATTTCGCCCAGCCTTCAAATATAGTGACAATTGATTTTCCTTTTATTTGGAAGATGGCCTTAGATGATATCACTTATAAAACGCCGGTTAATGCTTCAGCAATTCACATGGTGCAAAATGCAGAAGTATTTTACGATACAAATTCTGCCAGTCTCGCCTTCGATTCTGCCAATACCACTGGCAACACAATCATTGTCGTCACTGACTGGGATCCCGGTTACACGCTCAAATCACTCTCGGACACCCAATTAAATACTTACTTGCCCGTGACTGCAGAGACGAGCGGTCTTGGCTATGGAGGCTCTCCGGGATTGAAGTACCAAATATGGTACGCAAGTAACATCAAAGGCGGAGCAAACACAATCAAAACTCAGCTTCAGGGTACTCCCATTTTTCCGGGTCTTTATCGACTTTATATTTATGAGTATGCGGGCCTAGACCCTATAAACCCCGTTGATGTCGTCGGCACTCAATTTGGGTCCTCGGCAATAATCAACTCTGCCACCATTATCACCCATTTTGCGAACGAACTTATTTTTGCTTATTTCAGTCTGACCGAAGCAAGTGTTATTGCAGATTCCGGCTATACAGTCCGAACAAACCGGCCTCCTGAAGGTGTCACACAATTTATTGAAGACAAAACTGTCAATCAAATTGGAAGCTTCAAGGCCACCGCAAGCATTCCCACTGGAGACTCACCCTGGTTTACACAAATCATTGGCTTCAAAGGCAAATGACCGAAAGAAAGTTTAAATTTAGGACTAGGTGACCATTCAAAAAAGACTTCTCGGAGCAACCTGAGCTAAGGATGCTCCACGGAAAAGAAGGTTCGTATTGAAACTTAATTTAAGCTGCCATTGCGGTCGAGGCGGTTGCCGGTAAAACCACTATGTCGTTTAAATTTTTAATTATTTTTTTTACAAGCTCATCGCTTTTTGAAGAAGCCCATTCGATCACACTTTCCTTTTCGCCAGAAGGTCCCTTCGGATAAACCTTTTGAGGAATCAAAGTCATGTTTGAAATATTGAGAAGGCCGATCACTTTGACTTCTTCCCAACAATAGGTCGATAAAATTTCTCGCCACTCGGGATTGGCGACGATGAAGTACTCAAGGCCATTGTAACTAATAAGCTTATAGTCTGAAGTGTGAGCCACGCCAAGATTCTCAACCCAAGGAGAGATCACTCCCGATAAACTCACAGGAGTCAGAATATTTTCTGAATAGTGCTTCACTTTCTTAAACGCGGGTCGTGTTTGAGCTGCTTTTAATTCCATCATTTTGTTTAGTTTTGTTAACTGATTCATTTTGTCCTCCAGAAATATTTAACCAGCCATTGCCATTGGCGGCTGGCTCTGAATTTGAGGTTTTTGCTTAGACTTCATTTTAGCCCCCTTCATTTTCCAAACCTTGAGCAAGCACTCCTTCTTTAATTTTCTATTAAGACTTTCTAAAACATGTGCCATCGAATGTCCTCGATGGTATAAGCCAATCGGAATATCGTTGGCTTTTCCCCAGAGGAGTCCTTCGTAGATATTTCGACTTTTCAGAAACCTCATGCTGATATCCGGAGAAGGCGAAAGTATTTTAATGGCATCGACGAGCTGGCCAATTTTTTTGTCGTATTTGCAGTTCATTTCTAGACCTTCAAAATAAATCTTTGCGCCATTTAAAATCATAAATTCCTCCTCTCAAATTATGAAGCGAATTGCTCTCTTAGGAAATTACGTTTTCGGTAACTCACTCTCTTTTCACTCGCTCGATGGATTTGCCTCATGACAGCCTTTCGTACTTTTCGCAGCACGGCCATCACGTGTTTTCCATCTTTTCGTACAAGGATTGGCTCATCCAATCCGTATACGCTCATGGTAACCGCAAAAAGATGCTTATCTTTTGCCTCTGGCTCTATGTTAATCTGTACATCGGTATCCCAGCCATAGGTGAATTTAATTTCTTTCACCGCGTGGTCGGCGTACTGTTTAAGGGCCTCGATTTGTGTCAGGTCTTTGGCATGAAGTTCATACATAAGCTCTTGATTAAATAGATCCATAAAGTCCTCCTATTGAACTTTCTGAAATGGCATATTTGCATTACTTTGAAAACGCAATGCCTTCCAATCGTCTAACTGATCTCTCATTTTTTGTTCGACCTTTTTCACGGCACGCATTGGGCTCTCGCCGACTGCCTCGGCAACGAAGGTCCCAACCCGAGAAACAATTCGACAAGAAACGCGAATGGCGTCTCTACCACTTTGAAGTGCCAATTTTAGCGCCGAATCGCTCGGAGCATTATGGTGAAGCCTCTCGGCAACATTTGAAATCAATGCCTTAACATCCCTATTCGGATCAAAGCCTTTAAATTCAAACTGAAAATTTTCTTGATTCATAACAGCCTCCAATTCTTTTAAGTCTGGTAAGTCTTTTAGCTGGTATTCATGCCCTCATTGGACTGAGGCTCGAATACAAAATAAATTTAAAAGAAACTGAATTGTGATTTACTTACCGAATTAGATTCGGTGGGACTCCTGAAGGAATTCTCACTTGTACCTCCCTCAATACGTCGGCGACGTACGGAAATAGATAGAGTTAAGAAATGACAGCTTTTACTTCGGTACTGCTGTATCTCATTAAATTGTCGGATTGAGTAAAAAAAAGTCAAGAGTGCCCCCAAATATTTTTTCTGAAAATGAGACCT
>JAYUEN010000224.1:0-43536 GCA_043739185.1 Bdellovibrionales bacterium | reverse complement strand
AGCTTAAGGTCTGGGATGGGTTACCTTAACTTCAATCAATAAAACTAGACCAAAGACCATTGGCACAACTCGGACCCTTCTACTTTACCGAGAACCCTCCAGTAAGCTCCGTGCAGGCGCCAATTAGCGGCAATCTGATTGTCACTTATACATAGCAAAGGCTTCAGGTTTTGCTGAAAAAGCATTTTATTCAAGTAATACCAAGTATTTAATTATTGGCATTTGATGGCACTTTGATTGCTCTATTTGTAAAGTATGAAAACACTTATTTTAAAACAATTGTGTCTGATCGCTTCACTTCTTCAAATCACAGCACTCTTCATGAGCTGCTCAAGTGGAGGAGGCGGTGGAACTGCAGCACCCGCAACACCAGTTGTTCCTTACTATATATCAAACAATGTTTGCGTAGCTAGTGCTGCTCCAACAGTACCTGTTGCTTCAAATCTTTGTGGTACTAACGGATACGCTTATAATAATCTCGGAGCTTGTATCAATATCGCGACTCAACAACCTGCTGCTTCACCAACTTATTGTTCAGCTGCTACCACAACAACTGCAACTGCAGGTTACGGATTGAATGGTCTTGGTCAATGTGTGCTTTTGGCGACTGGCCAAATTGCTCCATCGACAGCTTATTGTGGTACGAACACAGGCGCTCAAGTTTGTATTGGTCAGTATACTTGGTTGGGCCCAGCGGGCCCAGTAATGGGCATGTGCCAAACAATCGGCGCGATGAATAATTGCAGTGGATATACTCTGATCAACTCTTCTGGCCAATCAGTACTTTGCCAATAGAAAACTTCAGGTTCGGGCAGTCTGGACTCAGCTAACGGGCGCGGATCCAGAACCAGATTCGGTCCACTAACACCCAGAGACCGAGACTGCCAAGCGGCTAACAGCTGCTGTTGCCACGAAAACCAGATTCAAAATCTAGAGTTGAAACTAGGCCCATAAAAAGAAGACAGGGGTCTTCGATTGGGTAACCGGAGCACCGATCCAAATTTCCTCGGGGCGTTTAATTCTTAAATATACTGGCTTCTTGACACCCTATGAAGCAGCGGCGATCTACTTCAAAACCGAACATAATATCGTTGCACTTCGGACTTGAATCCGCCCAAATTTTTCTTGACGAATTAACCTTCGTTCACTAAGCTACTCCAAGAATGAAAAATCCACAAATCAAATTCCTAAAGGATCAGCCGAAAGCTTATGGCGGTGACTTACTTAATAAGAGAAAAGCTCGTCAGGGACCAAGGCCGCTCGTTACCAAACATACAATGCATCTCACGATGCGCTCGACGCAAGCTGTGGGGGAATGGTCGTTCGCGCGAAGAGAGAATCGCAAGAATATCGCCAAAATTATTTCGAAGTTTTCGCATAAATATGGAGTGAAGGTGCTATCAATGGCAAATGTCGGCAATCATTTGCACTTTCAGATTAAATTGTCGAATCGCTATACGTACAAAAAGTTTATCAGAGCGATCAGTTCGGCAATTGTAATGGCGGTGACAAAAGTAAGTCGCAAGAAAAAACTCGAGAAACATTTTTGGAATTATCGGCCCTTTACGAGAGTCATAGCGAGCTTCAGAGAGTTTTTGAATTTAAGAGATTATATTAGGATCAATCAACTTGAAGGTTATGGCTGGGCTCGGGCCACTGCAATTGATATTATTAAAAATTATTCGGGCTGATTCAACTTTTTCAGCCCAATAATGGCAGCGCGCACAATAATGTCTCAGCTCCCGCCGAAGCTCAGGCTCAGGCAACCAGTCAAAAAGTGTTGAATTCATCCGAAGAAAATGCAGGACTTAGAGCTTGTGTGAATACTATTAATAAACTCTAATCGAGACCTTCGAGTAGTCGGTCCTCATAATGAAATCAAAGCTCGGGATCTCAAAACCCCAGCTCCAACCAAATCATACTTTGGTGCAGGAGCCGCAGAATTTCTCAACAACAAAAAGCGTCTCATTTTGAGACAGACTTTGTTCTATAAGAAAATATTATTATCTATATTTCGAAATGATAAAAAAATATAATATAGAGAAATTACGGCGTTTGTGGCGTAAACTAATGAAATCCAGTTTCGAACTAGATGTCTAATTCAGGTTATAGGGGTAGGGGAATGAAGATAGTTCGCATATCGATGACTATTTCAATTTGGATCAGCCTATTTTTTTCAAGTTTTAGCTTTGCTACGCTAGGCGAACAAGCAAGTGTAAATGCGACTGCGGCAACTTCGAGTAAAAAAATTTTAAGTCAGGTAACCTATAATATTCAAGAAAGTATTGTGAATGGCATTACTGTGCGTGAATTCGTTCTTCCTAGTGGTGTGGTATTTGCGGTGACTTGGCGAGGAATAAAACATCCAGATCTTTCGCAAGTTTTAGGAAATTATCACGCCGAATATGAAAAACTAAATAATCAAAAAGTAAAAGCGGTCGGGCGTGCTCCAATTCATGTGAGCTCTTCAAAAGTTTCAGTTAAAATGTCAGGGCATATGAGAGATGTGCGCGGCGAGGCGTATGATCCAAGTCTTTTGCCTGCGGGCTTTTCAATCCAGGATTTAAAATGAAGAAAAATTTTTGCTCACTTCTCATTTTGGGTTTGGTATTTATTTTACAGACTTTGAGCTTTGTTAACTGTGCGGGGAGTACAGATACCGTAAATGCGGTTGCTACTAATATTCCTGGCGTCAGTACACCTCTCAATTCAGGTTCATCAGCTGCGAATGTTATGGCTGTATCAGTCGGAAGCTGCGGTGCCAACGGCTATATCAATGAGCCCTGTGTCTCAGTCACCGTATGTCAGCACAATACAACAAGTTGTACGACGATTCCAAATATTTTACTTGATACTGGCAGCTATGGGTTAAGAGTTTTTGGCTCAGCACTTGGTACAACCACGCTCACTCAGGTGACGACTTTGGTAGGTTCAAATCCCGTCGTAGAATGCGCTCAGTTTGGCTCCGGAAGTACCTGGGGACCTGTGCAGAGAGCCGATGTGGCTTTGGGTGGTGAGCCCAAGGTTTATGTGCCCATTCAAGTGATAAACGCGGCTTATACAGTGCCAAGTGGTGCTTGCACGAATCTGCAAACTAGTCCTGCGGTTGGTTATAACGGAATTTTGGGAGTTGGAGTCTTAATGTATGATTGCGGCAGTTATTGTGTCACGCAATCAAATCTCGGCGTCTATTTTTCGTGTCCGACCACAAGTTCTTGCGCGAGCACCTCATTGCCTTTGGCTTCTCAAGTGGTGAATCCAGTAAGCGTTTTGCCAGTTGATAATAACGGAGTGATCTTAAGCTTTGCCGGAGTATCTTCAAGCGGAGTCACAACTGCAAGTGGAACCATGACCATCGGAATTGGTACCAGTACGAACAATATTCCGACCAATGTGAAAGTATTTGCAGCCGATCTCAGTGCTAATTTTACCACAGTTTATAAAGGCACAACGGATAGTCAAAGTTTTATAGATAGTGGCTCCAACGGCTTGTATTTTCCGGACTCAAGTATTACCCAATGCAGTGATGCTGCAGGATTCTTTTGTCCGGCTTCTCAGCTAAGTTTAACGGCCGTTCAGCAATCGCAATCAACTTCGGTTTCAGCAAGTATCAATTTTAACGTCGGCAATACTGATAAAATCACAGCAGGATTTACTGGCGCCAATGGCGTATTAAATAATTTAGCTGGAAATGGCAGTGCTTTGCAGTTTGATTGGGGCTTTCCGTTTTATTTGGGAAGAACGATCTATTCAGGAATTGAAAACAAGTCTTCAAGTCTCGCAAGTGGCCCTTATTGGGCATATTGAGCTCATAAAAATGATCTATGGAGCGTGAATGTTAAAAGAATTTAAGGCCTTCCTTCTAAAAGGAAGTGTTACGGACTTGGCCATCGGAATCATCATTGGCACCTCCTTTGGAAAAATTGTAAGCTCACTTGTAAATGATATTATTATGCCCCCAGTTGGTTTACTTGTTGGGGGGATTGATTTTTCAAAACTCTTTATCAATCTCAGTTCGACTGCTTACAATAGTTTAGATGAAGCCAAAGCAGCTGGGGCGCCAACGCTTAATTACGGCCTGTTTTTAAATCAAGTACTCGACTTTCTCATCGTGGGCATTTGCATTTTTCTGCTTATGAAATTGATTGCAAAATTTAAATACTCGACAGATGCCGTAACCAGTGAGCCCATCTGTGTCTATTGTTATATGCCGGTCAATCCACAAGCCACGCGCTGTCCGCATTGCACCAGTCAACTGCAAGGGCGCGCTATTGGCCTTTAAGTAAGGTCCGCAGTTTTTTGAGCTTGCGAGATTCAGCTTGACTCAATTCTGGATAACATAGGTTTAATTTTTTGAGTCGCTTCGCCAAAATTTTAGAAATCGCAAGGCGAGCATTCTTTTTGTCATCTCCGGGTACGATATACCAAGGGGCATGTTTTGAAGATGTCTCGGTGATGCATTCTTCGTAGGCTTTTTGATATTCTTTCCAATAAGTTCTCTCACGAATATCGCTGCTTGATATCTTCCATTGTTTTTTTGGATCTTGAAAACGCAGGAGCAGACGTTTTTTTTGCTCAGTAAATGAAATATGTATAAAAATTTTAATAATTTCAAATTTTTGGCGATGCAAATAGGATTCGAAATTTGAAATATCATGATATCGTTTGAGCCAAAAATCAGGATTGGTCTTTTCACCAATTAATTCCGGATGTACTTTGGTAATTAAAACATCTTCAAAATATGAGCGATTGAAGATTTCAATTTGACCAAGAGCAGGCAGTTTCAAATTGCTTCGCCACAAAAAATCGTGATCGCGCTCTAAGAGTGTTGGCGTCTTAAAGCTTGTAACTGAACATCCTTGCGGATTTACGCCTGACATAACATGTTTAATGGCGCCATCTTTTCCTGAAGTATCCATTCCTTGAAATATGATAAGCAAAGACTTTTTTCGAGAAGCATATAATAGACTCTGATACTCTTCGATTTTAGTCTGATTTTCGATGAGTTTTGATTGGTAATCTAGATCAGAGCTATAGATGAGCTCGGTCACTGTTGGTAACTGAGACAATTTCAGTTTGCGAGACTTTTGAATTTCAAAGTAATTTTTTGAGCTCATAAAAAAAGATTGCCTCTAAAATGGCTGGCTTACAATGCTGATTTTTTCAATTTTGCGGACCTCAGATCGCTTAAAATCGAATTCAGGCTTTTTTCTTAAGCTGAGTAATAATTTACTTTTTTCTTATAGTGCTTTCAGTCTATATTGCAGCCCAATACCAAAGAAAGTCTTTGGTTTGGGGGAGATATGATTATGAATAAACTTTTTGATGTTATACGCAGGTCAAGTAAAATTGCAATTTTTCTGGGTATGGTTGTTGGCTTTTTAACGATGGGCTTTGGTATCCATTTTACCACTCGTGACATTGTAAAAAGAAGAAAACTATTTACCGCAAGTGTTTCTTTTTGGAGTCGTATTTTGCTCAAACTTTTTAATGTAAAAGTTAATTTGGTGGGCTTTCCGAAAGAGAAAAAAAATCATTTGGTCATTTCAAATCATTTGGGATTTTTCGATGATTTTATTATCGCAGCTCATATGCCAACTATGTTTGTGACCTCAGTTGAACTTCGTGAAGCGCCGGTATTAGGTCTATTGAGTGAATTTGCGGGCTGTGTTTATGTTGAGGCCAGAAATGCCGCGAATATTTCAAACGAAATGAAAGACATCGAATCTGCACTCAACCAAGGTTTTAATGTCGTACTTTACCCTGAGGCAAAGACCACAAACGGCGAGAAAGTTTGGCCATTTAAGAAGACACTCTTGATGAGCTGTGCTGCAACCGAAGCCAATCTACTCCCGACGGTATTGAATTTTCGCTTTGTAAACGATGAACCAATGAGTGATAAATGGCGTGACATTGTTTTCTGGTATAAGAAGACCCCACTCTTGGGAGTTCTTTGGAATGCATCTGCAATTCATTCTTGCAATGTTGACTGGGAATACCTAGAGGAAATTGAAGTGGATAGCGTTTCAGATCGACGAGATATTGCTTTGAAAGCGCAAACCATGGTTGAAGAAAAATATGTTAAAATTCCGCTACCGGAAGTAAGAGGAGTGAGTGACTCCCCAAGCCTCTGATTCAATTCAAGCAAGGCGGGCGCTCAATCTTTTAACAGCGGTCAATTACCTTAATTATATTGACCGCTTTATGCTCGCTGCTTTACTCAGTTCGATCCAAAAAGATTTACATCTTTCAGATTTTCAAGGTGGCTTACTTGCCACTGCTTTTATGCTCGCTTATATTTTGACGTCCCCAGTATTTGGCTGGCTAGTTCAAAGATATCAACGAACATCGCTTTTAACAATTGGTGTGAGTCTTTGGAGTTTTGCAAGCCTCATTACCGGTTTAGCTGGTCAATTTAGTTTGATGTTTTCTTCTCGCTTTTTGCTAGGTGTAGGCGAGTCGATGTTTACCACGGTTTCCGCTCCATTTTTAACGGATTACTATAAGCCTGAAAGACGGGCCCGCGCTTTTTCGATTTTTGCTTCTGGCGCGACCGCAGGTGCTGCCCTTGGTTATGTCATAGGCGGGCTACTCGGAGGTTATGTTGGCTGGCGCAATTCATTTTTTATTGCCGGAATACCAGGTTTTATTTTGGCATTTTTCATTTATAAATTGCCCGAGCCAAGTGGCGAAATAAGGGCTACGAGTTTTCACGTCGGTGACGCTTATAGAGAACTGCGAAAAAATCGCCCCTTTATTTGCGCGGTGATTGGCTATACTGCGTTTACTTTTGTCGTTGGCGGCCTGGCGCACTGGATGCCAACCTATATTCAACGAACATTTTCATATTCGCCTCAGGATTCCAATATGCTTTTTGGCGGAATAGCTGTCATAAACGGATTCTTAGGCACACTCCTTGGAGGCTTTTGGAGTGGGCGTTTAAAACTCAAATATGATTTTGGCTATCTTTACTTTTGTGCGATTTGTATGTTTTTGGTGGTCCCGTGTTTTATTGCATGCTTTTTCACTACGCATTTAATTTTGTTTATTGCCTTTATGTCTCTCACCCAGTTTTTATTTTTTCTCCCGACGAGTCCGATTAATGTTTTAATTATGGAATGTGTTCCGAGTGCGCTTCGTACTATGGCAATGGCAATTTCAATTTTTGCATGTCATATTTTTGGAGATGCCATTTCCTCACCACTCATTGGTTGGATTTCGGATCAAACGGGGGCTTTACGCACAGGTTTGGTTTGGTGTGCACCCATGGTCTTTTTATCAGGAGCCTTTTGGCTGCTTGGAGTTCAAGACAGAAGTTCAATTAAAAATTTAATTGTCAGTTAAAATTTTTGATGCGAATGAGATGAGCTCCATAGCCAGAGAGCTCATTTCCTGAGGCGCGCCCAACAATATCCATTTTGATAGGATCAATTAAAAGAAAAGATTTCGTTTTTGTTTCAGAAATTAATATTTGTTTTTGATCATTTGTAATTGAAATTGCTTTAGGTCGATCGGGAATATAAAAATATTTTTGTAGTTCTTGTTTTTTATAATTCCATACAATGATGAGTTTGGTGCTACGATTGGTAAGATAGGCCAAGCTTTTTTTCTCATAGAGTGCAATGCCCAACGTCTCTCCAGTGAAGTTTCCTAAGAAGTCATCGGGCAAGACTAAATTTTTTGCTATGCCTGAAGGAGAAATGGATACTGCAAAACTCTTTTGACCTGAGACATCGAGGCCCTTTGATTGTCCGGCACCAACAATCCAAGAATCCGAACTTATTTCAAAATGCAGAATAGATTTGTCGTGCTCTGTAAACTCAATTCGTTTTATGAATTCGCCATTTGGGTAGCTTAAATATGTGAGACTTGATTCTTCACTCATATGAAGGGTCAGCTTGGGTTTTGTGCTAGCAGAATCTTTGCTTCGTCCGGCAACGGCAACAATGAGTTCGTTTCCTGAGTTAGAGAGTTTAATATCGTAGGGATAAAATCCAAATACGGAAAATCTAGAAACTAACTTTTGAGAAGTCACATCCCATAAAGACACTTCGCCAATTCCAGTTGTATCGTTTTGTCCTGTTGTAAAAAGACGTTTGCCATCTTTCGAAAAGACGCCGTGACCAAAAAAGCGGTGACCCGCCTCTTCTTTTATCAATCGGGGGGGCTTTTTTTCTTTGATATCGAGAATGGCTGCTTGGTCGCTCCACAATGAGAATACAGCCAATTCATTTGGCTTGATTAAGTTTTGGGAAATAGAATGACAGGCAAAAGGAAGATTTATGATCTGCGCTTTATCGCTGTCAAATTGCCAAATTTTTAGAACCCCAGGTGGAGCACTTACGAAATCATTTTGATTATTGGTAAGGGGCTCACCGCCGTCATCGCAAATCGCAAAAAAATCACCGGGTAATTTGGCAGCAAGGAGCAAGGATGGGGACGAAATCAGGCAGATCTCAATCAGCAGGAACAAAAGAACAAGGCGATCAAGGCAAAGTGCCCTAAACATAAAATATAGGCACTTGTTTGAACTCTTCTGGGTTGAAATCATTAACATGGGCTCATCTCATTACGAACTATATATCAAGAATGAGCTTCTTTGAAAGCTTTTGTTTGTTGGTTCATTTTGAGATGAATCAACGAGGAGGGCCTCTCAAAAATCATAAAACTCGACTTTCATCGATAAGGACCAAGTGATGCTCAGCTCATGAATAAAAATTTGCTCAAAAGCCTTGAAAAAGCGCAATGATTTTTTAGTTTTCTTCCGAAGCAAAGCTATGAGAAACAATAAATATTTTTATAAAATGAGACAAATTTTATTAATTGGTATTTTTGTAGTGCTCGCAGAAAGACTATTTGCCGGGACTCTTCCTGTTGTCGATTGCAAATGTGAAGTTCTTGAGTGCGGCCCCTGTGAAACTGAAATTGACATCAAATTTTATTCTGAAAAGTGCGGAGATAATTTAACGCGCATGAAGTCCTGCAAAAAGTCAGTGTGCGAAGCTGTAGCAAATCAAGATAAGTGTTTTTCAGATTTGGGAATTGAGCAAAATAATTTCAAAAAAGCACAGACGCCTGAGCTACGTTCTCGAACACCAGCAAGCGATGTTTTACCAATAGGTTTTGTTGAAACCAGTTTTGGTAAACCACAAATTATTCGAACCAACCAAAAGACACAGTTTGCCACCAAGGGTTTCAATATATTTGAAGATGATCGTATTCTAACTGACAATGATTCAAAGTTAAAAATTCAATTTACGAAAACCAAAGACGAACTGCATATCAATGCAAATTCGAATATTTTTATCCAACATTATTTGCATCCCACCGACTTAGAGGAAAATCCTGAGTACAAAAAAACTCTTATCAAGCTCGATCTAGGTAAAATCCGAATTCGAGTTTCGCCCGGGCCTGAAAAATATGATCGAGTAAAGAATACTTTTGAGATTAAAACTAAGACGGCAGTTGCCGGAGTACGCGGTACTGACTTTGTAATGAGTTATGACGAAGTCACCAAGGCTTCAGGTCTTCAGACTTTAACAGGGGCAGTTGAGTTGAGCGCACAAAATGCAAGTGAAACCAATGGCCTTCCGGTCTTAGTTACAGCAGGAGAAGAATGTCAAACTTCATACAAAGCTGAAATTTCAGAGCTGATGAGCGTAAAGAAATTAGATGCCAAGTCCTTGCGATTGATAGATCAAGCCACTGAAGTGAAGGAATTTAAGGGAGCTGCTTCAAAAGACTCTGTAAAAGGCCAAGGCTTGCAAGCTTCAAATTCGGTCTGCAATACGCCAAGTGCTGAATTTAAAGAATGTGCTTGGTTTTGTGAGGGCAATCCTAAAAACGAAGGCAAATGTCGAACGGATCTAAAAGAGGTCAGCTGTATTCGAAAAATGTGTGGAGCCAATGGCCAATGGATTTTACCAACTCGAATGCCATCTTCGCAAGGCAAACAGTGTAGTGGTAAACTACCTGTCAAAGGACCTTGTGGAGATTTTTGGTAACATAATTCTTTGAAAATCGTATTTAAAAATGAAAATTTTATTGTTGTTCGAAAAGACTGGGGGGAGCACGTTCACCAGCCTGAAAACCACGACTATTGGGTGCCATCTCAGTTGGTTTTGGTAAGCCAATTAAAAAAGATATTAGGTCAAGAGACGATTTATCCAGCTCAAAGACTGGACGCTCCAACAAGAGGGCTCTTGCTATTTGGTTTATCTTCCAAGGCTGCATCCCTACTCAATTCAGCTTTGATTGAAAAGAAATATTTTGCTTTGGTTAGAGGTTGGACTGAAGCCGAGGGGAGCATTGAAATCGACTTAGAAAATGATACAACCGGAGATTTTGTGCCGGCCAAAACTCAATTTATAAGTCTCAAACAATTTGAATTGCCATTTGCAGTTGGGAAAAAACATAAAAGCTCGCGCTATTCGCTACTTGAATTGGAGCTAAAGTCGGGACGATATCATCAGATTCGAAGACATTTGAATCGAATTTCACATCCTATAATTGGTGATCGCGAACACGGAGATTCTCATCACAATAGGTTTTTCAGAGAGCAAATGAATATTCCTCACTTGTGCTTATGGGCCTATTCACTTAAGTTTAAATTTGATGAACAAGATTTTGTTTTTACAGACGAAAAGGACGAAGTCTGGCAAAAAATTTTTAATTTGGCCTATCAAATAAACTATTAGCTGTTTTATATTATGATGTTCCATTGTCCTGATTTGGTACATTCTCCGGCTTCCTTTATTGATAGCTTGAGTTTTAAGATGAAAAAAAATGAAAACTAATAGATTATATAGTGAGTTAGATGATTCGCCCAAGTAATTGAGCGAATGTCAGCTTTAAAAATTGCAAGAGAGGCGCTTGTCGAAATGAATTTTAGATACATAAAAAATGTTATTTCGATTTTCGTTGGCCTCTTGAGCGTAGGTGTAGCGCTTGCTCAGGAGTCAGAGTCTAATTTGAAAGATTCTCAAATCTTGAATATTATGGTCAACCTGAATAATTCTGAAATTTTAGAAGGGAGATTGGCTAAACAAAAAACCAGTAATCAGGAGGTACGAGCTTTTGCTGAAGAAATGGTTGATGAGCACTCCCAAGATAACAAAGCCCTTCAAAAGCTTAAGAAGGATTTGAAGCTTCGGCCAGAATCAACTGATTTTTCAGATCACTTTAAAAAAATCGCGGCTGAAAATATTAAGAGTCTAAAAAAGGTAAAAGCGCGAATTTTTGATTTGGATTATATGACGTCTCAAGTATCTGAGCTGCAAGAAGATCTCAAAATTTTAAATGAAAAACTCATTCCAAAAGCAAAAAGTCCAAAGCTCATGCAAATGTTAAATCAAGTAAAAGAGTCACTTCAACATCGATTTAAAGAAGCCGTTAAGCTCAAAGATAGCCTGAAGCCTCGTTTCAATGAAGAGCCTCAAGCTTCAGAGCCTGAATAATTATTGCAGCCATTCTATTGCAACTGAGTTGCAAAAAGATAAATTCTGATTTAAAACCTAAAAGTTCATTTAAAAATTACTTACCTAAGGCGTTTGATGGGCCTATTGGCCGAAGCCACAATTTTAACTCTAACAATTTCTGTTTCGGCAAGTGTGCCCTTCTTTTGGCGGCAAACACATAAAAAAAACTCAGTCATGTTTCTCATTGGCACGGGTGCCTTAACCGGCATCGTCATCTTTGATTTATTGCCCGATTTATGGATCTTAGGCGGAGTTAAAACAATTTGCATGATGCTGGCGGTTTGGTTTACCTATTCGGTAGCTCACTATTTTCACATCGGAACCCATCATCACGAAATCCCAGCAAATACCGAAGATACATCGGTTGGGCATATTCAAGAGAGTTCAATATTGTTTATTTTGAGTTCAATGATCGCTCATTGCTTTGCAAGTGGAGTATTACTTGCAGTTTCTGCTGAAATTTCAACTGGACTTGCAAGAAATGTCTTTTACGCATTATGTGCGCATAAGGTTTATGAAGCCTTGACTGTCTCTTCCGTAGTAGTTGAAAAAATGAATTCACGCGCCAAAGCAGGGCTAGCCCTCATTGCCTATTCGCTATCTCTTCCTGCGGGCGTGATTTTGAGCTTTGTGTTTCGGCATGACTTAAGCCCAAGTATTGCGATGATAGCAACAAGCCTTGCCGCAGGGACTTTGCTTGGCTGTTTGGTTTTTGATTTCTGGCTACCCACTTTAAGTCATTTGCGACATTCAAAAAAGGATTTGAAGTGGTTGATCGTAGGACTCTTGCTTACGCAATTTGTAATGTTTGTTTTGTAAGGGCTCATTTTTCAACGAGCCGTAGGGAGGTCTTTCGATGCCATTGAATGAAAAAAGAAATCGTGGTCAATTGAAGACTGCTTTGAACTTATTGGCTGATTCGAAATTTCGTATGACCAAAACTCGACACGCACTTCTTAAAGCCATGAATCTGCAAAAAGGTCCCTTTTCGGCTCCGCAATTGGTGCGTATATTTGCCTATAAAGCTTCTTGCGATCCGGTTACAATTTATCGAAGCCTTCCGGTATTTGAAAAATTAGGAATTATTGAAAAATGTGATTTTTCAGATGATATGGCAAAATACGAATGGTCTTTAGGGAAATCTAAGAGGCACCACCATCATCATTTTGTTTGCAGAAAATGTAAAAAAGTTGAATCACTCGATTTTTGCCTGGTCGAAAACCAAGAAAGCAAATTAAAAAAAATGGGTTATACCGGATTATCACATCGTCTTGAATTTTCGGGACAATGTCCAACTTGTTCTTAACGGAGGTCAATTATGAATTATGCAATTGCAATTGGGATAGGATTATTAGCAGGTGTCTGTTCGGGACTTTTTGGCATTGGCGGCGGCATCATCATAGTTCCGCTCGTTGCCGCTATTTTTCAAGCATCCCAACAGTCGGCAAGCGCAACTTCGCTTGTGGCCTTATTGCTGCCAGTAGGTGCGCTTGGGGTTTGGCAATATTATCAGTCCGGTTTTATTGGCCCTGAGAATTTTAAGTTTGGTGGACTCATTGCGCTGGGCATTTTATTCGGAACCTTTTTTGGAGCAAAGTTGGCAATACAATTAACCAGTGATCATTTAGCTAAAATGTTTTCAATTTTTTTATTTATTGTAGCTGTACGAGTTTGGCTGACATCTAAATAAATAAAGAATAATTTTTATATGAGAAATCTATTTATTTTAATTCTTCTAGTAATTGCAAGCAGCTGCGTACAGCATACGCTTCAGTCGGGAAAAGCCAAAAATTCATTTCAAAGCGTGGTGAGCTATCATCCACAAGCAAGTCAAATTGGCGAACAAATTTTAGATGAAGGTGGTAATGCCTTTGACGCTTTTGTGGCAACAACCGCAGCACAATATGTTTTGAGCGAAGGGGTTACGAGTATTGGGGGGCCATTAGGAGCTCTTTTGTACGACGCCAAATCTAAGAGTGCTTTTTATATGGATGCCGAATTCAATGATCCACTTGAAGTCGATGAATTCTCAGGAAAACCAGGAGACGCTGTCTTAGTACCAGGTGCTATAGCAGGCCTTGAAGCCATTTCGAAATCATATGGCAAGCTCCCGTTTAAAAAGGTACTTGAACCCGCGATCGGCCTTGCGCGAAACGGATTTACATTGAATCAGATGTTTGCAAATGTTTTGGCGAGCCCTATTTATCAAGCGGTACTTAAGCGCAGTGAGTATGGCGCTGATACCTTCTATCCAAAGGGGATTGCTTTAAAAGAAGGGGATTGGCTAAAACTTCCTGAGCTAGCCGAGTTTTTAGAGAGACTTGCTGATGAAGGATCGAGTTATGCCTATACCGGAGAGTGGGCCAAAAAGTTTGTCAAAAAGATTGTGGCCCAAGGCGGCCATCTCAGTCTAAAAGATTTAGCTAACTACAAAGTTATTTGGTGGATGCCGCCACACATTCACTACCGAAACCTAGAAATTTATTCGTCAGGAGGGCGCGCATTTGGGGGCCTCAATACTTTGCTTTCGCTTAAAGCCCTTGAGCATGAAGATTTAAAAAAGTACGGTAAGCATTTTTCAAAATCAGCTGAAGCACTTGAATTACTCATTCGCATTGAAAATGAAGTCAAAACCCAAGCGTGGTTGAAAGATTTTAAGAAGCTCGACAATGCAAAGTTTATTGAGCAAGCCCTATCTCAGGAAAATGCTGATCTCATCTTTAAAAAAGTGCAGGCTCAAATAAAGGCAAAGGCATCCTTACCACTTAAGCGCTCAATGGGAACCCATAGCTATCAAGTGGTGGTGATCGATAAAGAAGGCAATGCCATTACCGGCACCAATACCATCGAATCGATGCCTTGGGCGCAGGGAATTTTCGTAGACGGCGTGGCTCTCACTGGCGCCAGAAACTTAAAATATTTCAGCACCAGACCAGGAGATCGCAGGCTCAGCGGCTTTTCGATGGAGATCGGCATCAAAGATGAACATATTGCCTTTGCAAGTGGAGCCTTTAATTCTTCGCTCATACCTGCCGCATTTGAGTTCATTGTGAATGTGGTTGATTATCGTTTGTCCGCCATGGAAGCTATGAGTCTACCAAGATTTGGTGATGAAGCCTGGAATTTTGATCCTACAAAATACGAAAGTGCAGGAGCCTTGTGGTTGGATCCGCGAATTGATAAAGAAATCGTTGAAAATCTTTCAAAACACAATATTAAGACCATACAGAGCGGAATTATTGATACTGGGCTCGGTGCACTTGCCATCGTTAAAGAAAATAAAGAAATAGATTCTTCAATTGCGCCCATTCTTTACAATACTGATACTGCGAAGAAAAAAGAATGGATAGGGGTGGGTCTGGTTTTAGACACCAGAAACGCTCTGTGCTTTGTAAAGCAGGTTTTACCAAATACCGAGGCATTTCAAAGTAAAAAAATACATGTCGGTGACGAACTCATTGCCATTCAAGCCAATTCGAATGAGGAATGGCTAGCAGTAGCGGGTTTGCCAATCAGTGAAATTTTGAATCGAATTCGCGGCCCTGAAAACACCAAGATTGGGCTTAAGTTTATCCGCAATTCAGAAGAATTTTCAGTGATCCTCAATCGAAGAAAATTTAGTCATTAGTTCGGCTACTCATTGATAGTACGAATTTAAATTGTCAATTACCAAAGTCTGGGATATTTCATTGCGAATTAACCCATTTTTAGATTCTCATTCAGGGAGAAATTCGTGATCAAAAGCAGAATTTTTAGTGCGCCGCTGGTGTGTTTGTTTTGTGTTTTTTTTGTCCTTACTTTTTCCGTTCACTTACAGGCTCAGTTGATCGCAGAATCGACCTGTTTGGGAGAGATGCAGGCAATTGTCCAAAAAGAATCGCGGACATTGGAGGCACAGTATTCACTTGATGATCCACAAAGCGGTAAGGTGCGAGAGTTCAATGAGTCACGCGTCCATATTGGTCAAAACGGAAGGGCCGCCATCATTTTGCATGGCTATGCAGCTTCGCCATTTGAAGTGAATGCGATCTCTGAAGTTTTTCAAGAACTTGGTTATACGACCTTGCAACCGCTCATACATGGCTTTGGTTCTTCGGTGGGTCTTGCAAATAGCTCCAACTCAAAGCAGTGGAAGGAAAGTGTAGTAGCCGCTATTCAAGCGGTAGGGCATTGTGTGAAATCGCTTAGTTTGGTTGGCTTTTCATTGGGCGGGACTCTCATTTCAGATCTAGTCTTAAATGATCCCAATATGAGTCCCGAGGGAATTTATAAATTGCCAAATGGTGGCAGTGTGCAAATTGAAAAAATTGTTTTGGCCTCACCGTTTTTTCAATTGGGAATTCATATTCCGCCCTTTATCGTCGAAATCCTTCAAACTTTGATTCCTAGTCTTGATGCCAAATCCATGTACAGGAATACCAAAATTGCTGATCTCGAGGCGATTTCGCGATTCCCGCAATTTTATAATAGCATTATGCCACTCACGACGGCTCGAAATGTTTTAAAGTACGGTGATGATATTCTAGATCACACCAAGGGAGTCAGTAAAATACCCGTACTACTTGCTTACTCTGATTCTGATATTACAATAAGTAAGGAGCAGGCCAGTAAATTTGTGAGTGATCACTTTGAAAAATCAGAGACTTTTGTGATTGCAAAAGAATTTAAGGTTCCACATCAATTCTTAATTCTTGACCTCAATCCCCAGCTGCCCATATTTTTTGAAAAGATGAAGACTTTTTTAACAGCTTTGACTCCTGGCGCGTTTGAAAGCTTTGACGTTGACGCTGATTAAGGGCTAAGAGGTGCATCTTTGATGGACGCCCCAAGAAAATTAAGCTAGGCTTTCTTTGAATGAGAAAACTAATCGAAGGCATAATTGAATTTCGAAGAAACGGGCAGAAGGATTATCGAAAATCCTTTGGCTGGCTTGCTCAGGGGCAAGCGCCAGATACACTTTTTATCGCCTGTTCAGATAGCCGAGTGGTGCCAAATACCTTTGCTTCGACTAATCCAGGCGATCTATTTGTGTTACGGAACCCAGGAAATTTAATTCCTCCCTGTGGACACGATGGTAGATCAACAGGTGATGAAGCAGAAGCCGCCGCTATTGAATTTTCAGTTTTAACACTTAATGTTTCAGATATCATTGTATGTGGGCATTCAGAATGTGGAGCTATGAGACAGCTTTACGAGAATCGTAAGAACGTAACTTTGCCAAATTTGAAAAGTTGGCTTCGTCATGGAGATCCTGCAGTCGAAGAATTTAGATCGGGCGGAGCACTTGATAAAAAAGTAAGTGAAGAGAATCAATTGTCGCAACTCAATGTTTTGCTACAAATGGAGAACGTAAAATCCTATCCTGCAGTTAGTAAAAGATTCGAAGATGGTACACTTAAGATACATGGTTGGTGGTTTGATATTGCCAAAGCTGATGTCTATTCCTATGAAAAAAACCATAATAAATTCATCTTAATCGACGAAAATTATGGTCAGGGTGCCACTTAGGATTTCGTATTGCGACGAATTAAATTATTGAAATGAGGAGCTAAATAATGGCATCAATAATTGTAAAATCAAAGGGCGGGCTTTTTCCGCATACGCATACTTTAAGTCTTGATGCCAAATTATTTGATAATCTACCTGCAGAAGGAATCACATTAGTGACAAGTTCTGAGTACTCCTTAATCTTTAAGCATAAACATCAGGTCAGTATCTCAAAAGAAAATTTGGAGAAAATTCGCGACGGCCAAAACCTTATAGTCTATGACAACGATAAAAAACGTCACTCATTTTCATTCAACCAGAAGTAATTGGTTTGCTAAGACTCACCAAATTTGATGCCTGAACGTTTCCCAACGATGGGCCAAATTTCTAAAAGAGAAACCAATAAACTAGCTAAGATTGGTCCTAGTAATACGCCAAAGAGACCAAACATTTTAAGTCCACCCAAGATTGCAATGAGGCCAAGTAAGGGATGCAAATTACTGCTGCCTCTAAGTACGAGAGGCCTTACTGAATTTTCAGCAATTCCGGTGAGGATGCCAATTCCGATCATGAGCACTGCCTTCAAAGGCATGGCGTGAAGAAATAAATAGAGAGCGCCAGAAATCCATACTGGGCTACAGCTAATTATTGGAATAAATGAGAAAATAAAAGTGGCCCCAGCTGCAAAAAAAGCTCCGGGAACATTTAAAAATAAAAATCCGAAAAAAATAAGAAAACTCTCAACACCAGCGGCGGCTAAAACGGATAGAACAACGGAACGGGAAGTTTTCTTTAAAGATGTTATGATTTCAATTTCGACATCTTGATCGATGGGTATTTTTTTAAATATCCAGTGTGAAAGTCTTTTCCCGTTTAAAAGAAAAACAAAACAGGCAAAAAGTGCTAATACCATATGAAGTAGGAGGTCGGGAAGGTGAGCTAAAAATTTAAGAGCGGCCGAACTGATGAGTTCTCCAATGTTTTCAGAAACTTCGCGAATCTTGAGCTCGATGCTGGCCTGATCGCCAACTAGATTTTCAGAATAAGGAAGTTTGGCTAGTTTTTCTGAAAAAGTTAAGTAAGAGAAATTAGAGTTTTTAGCAAGCCCCTCACCTATAGCTTTCGCTTCGTGGATTGCTAAAACCGAAAAACTACCTAGAGGGAGTCCTATCCCTAGGCTAATCAAACAGGTGATGGCAACGGCTGAGAGTTGTGGAGAACAACGCAGTTTTTGTAATTTTTCAAATTGGGGTCCTAGCAGGAGAGCAAGAATGGCTCCGATCATGACCGCCATTACAAAAGGCTCAATCATTCTTAAAAATACGAAAAGCAGAATGAATAGGATACCCAAAAATGTAACGAGTGCTGCGCGACTGTTCATGAATCAAAACGCTACTCCTCAGAATTCGAAGTTGCAAGGAAGATGAAAGTAAGTCTCAAAAGCCAATGCTATAAGGCATAAGGAATAGGTCTCGGCAAATATATTGAGCAGGTTTGTAGGCAGGTTGCAGCAGATTATTCTTTAAAAGTGGATAGCGAGCTTGATAGTCGTTAAATCCACTAATCAAAGCCTGTCGTTGTTCACTGAATTTAGCCTCGGCTAAGGATAAGTCGACAGCTTCTCCTCTTAAGTGTAGTGCAAGGGTATCGAGTTGTAGCAATTCAATATCACGAATTTGAGAATAAAGAGTTTTTCGTGCTTCACGGGATGCCCAAAAGCTCTTCAAATATTCTATGCGATCTTTTGCAACGAGGCGTTTGCGATCAAAACCTTGGAGCATGGCTTCAGATCTTACTTTATTTAAGTAGGATTCTGAAGATTTTATCCATTCAGACCAGGGATCAACTTTGCTTTTATTTAAGCTCTGTACTCTTTGAAAGAAACTAATCTTGAGATTGGGTTCAGAAATGATTTTTTGAATTAGGATTTCTTCATACAAACTCGTATCAAGTCTCAGGCCTCGAGCTTCGTGCAAAAAATCTTCGTCGTTTATTAAAGTTTCAAGCTCTTTTAGAGTAATGAAATCGTCGGACTTGATTTGCTTTTTTGACAATTTGAATTTGGGTCGTGAGATTGGGACTTCTAAATTGCTGAAATCATCACTTAAAATATGAAGATTGATGGTTTTGACTTCTGCATCCGTAAACACTTCATTTTTAAAATCCTTTATGTCGGACGGATTCATTTTGAATCTTTTAATCTCGGCCCTTTTCTCGGCCCATTTTCTGGTGAGGAAATAGGCTCCGGTAAACATTCCCTCAAGGCCCGGAAAGTGAATAACGGCAAGCCAAGCCGAATTTCCAGTATAAATTAAAATAGGTGTTATGATAGCGGTCGTGATATGAAGTCCTAAATTTACTTTGGCAACATCAGGATAATTGATGAGGCTGGCATTTAAAAAAGACTCCGAATAATTAGACGAGCGCGCCACTAAATAAGCCGCTCTGCGAATCATTTGTCTGACTTTGCTTAAAGACTCTATGGGAGGTTTTTCACTTAGCTTCTGATTAATGTGTTCGAGTAGCAACTCAGACATCTCTGTGAGGTATTCAGTATCAGCGATGAGATTTTCAGCGGAGCCGGGAGAGACCATATTCGAAGCCATTGCCCGATCAACTGGATAAAAACTTAAGGCTAAAGCCATGATCAAAATGAATTTATAAAAACCCCGAAAACTGTACATGATCGCACACATTTCAAAATCAGTGCCGCCACGACGGCCAATGTATTCTATCTGAGAATTTATATTCTTTTAAAATCTCTCAAATTTGTCTCCAATTTGAATTAAAGACATAGTGAGCGTAACTATTGCGAAATTTGTGTAATCAAAAATCACCCCGTTATATTTCTAGCACTGTCTCATTTTGTATACACAGCAATGTCTCAAAATGTGACTTGAGTTTCGACATTTTCATCTAAAATCAAGTTCTAAAGATCAAGTGCAGGGCTCTGATTCGAAATAAGAAAAGTGCCTCAAATTGGCACTCCAATTGCTTTTACTCATATTTAGAAGCAACAAGAATTTGCGGGGACATTCGAACTTTCCGGGGGGAAAATTATGATTCGACATTTTTTATTCTCCTTTTTACTCATTGTAATTGCATATGCGAATTTGAGTTTCGCTTTGGATGTGGATGCCACATCGAAGGCTCTTCGTATGTCGAATACAATTACGGGAGGGCTGCTTCCTACTTCTGACCCGCTTTTTGCTCAAATGGTTTCAAAGATTCAAGGTGGAAACCTAGTAGGGGCTGCAAATCTAGCCGCGAGCAGCAATTATTTTGCTAAATATTTGGCAAGAAGGCTTGCACTGCAAATGCAAAATCCAGCACTTGATGCGAGTATCAGTATGGATAGCGATGCATCCAGTTTTTTAATTGCCCATTTCATTGGGGCTGGTGCTATCAAGCCCAGCATCAGTAGTATTTGGTCCGAAAACGCGACTTACCTAATCAATATGACAGTGAATGGTGCGTCCACGCCTACACATTCCGCTGATCTCACTGCGGCTCAACTGGCAGCGGTCAATTGGACCACCTCACTTGTTCAAGTTCCAGGGCAAAAGGCTAAGAGCAATGTTAACCCAGGTGGCGGGCCCGTGGCAATTCCTGTAAAGCATGTCGGCGGCTATGTTACATTGAGTGACCGTGTAGGAGATACCTCGTTTGCAGCCTTTGGAGCTACTTCAGGAACCAATCTTCGTATGATCGAGGGTATCTGGCAGGTGGCTACTGGCTACTCTCTGGTGCAGGTTGAGTCTGCACAAGCTGGTGCCAATGCCGTGCCGAGGTTTGTGCCAGAGGTGAATCCTAATTTCTTTCATGGCCAAGGTCAGCCTGCGTGCATTTCATGTCATGGTGGCGGGATGTCTTCCTTGACTCATGGTTATGCCGCGGTCGCAGACAAATTTGACTTTGATCCAGCAAATGGTTTTGTCTTTATCGATGTACCAACTACAAATACCATGAAGTCATTAGGCTCTGACCCTAATAAACGCGCGACCAATGCCGCTTGCAATTTGGTTCAGACGCCAACCGCAGTTTGCAATCCCGATAGTTTGGGTGCAGATCCCAACCAGGCCTGGGATGTCGGGGCGGTTTGGAGTGATTCAGGTGTTCTAGCTAATTTTGGATGGACAGGACCAACCACAGGACAAGGTCTCAATCAATTGGGAATGGCTTTAGGTAAAGCTAAAATTGTTTATGAAAATTTGGTGAGAAGAGTGGTCGGCGAAATTTGCCCGATGGGAACATTTTCTCCGGACGATGTTTATAGTATAGCTGCAGCGGCAAATCCAAATGCTGCTCCGCCTGGAACTGATGATATTCGAACAATTGTGAGCTTGGTGGCGAGCAATGGGAGTTGTCAATGATCAGATCTGGAATCAGAATTCGAGAAGATATTAATTTTGAATTGGTTGCCGAAAGAGCAAAGCTCAATATGGTCAAATCACTACTCGTGATCTTTGCGATGTTTTTTCTGCTCTCTGGCTGTGGTGATTTTGCAGTCTTCAAGGCCAAGTCTAGTGCTACTTCGGCCTCAACCGGTACGGGGGCGGTCAATCCTTTGGGCGCAGGAGGGGGATCTGCAGTTGCTGGACAAGGCTCATTTAGTGTGCCGACGGCAGAAGCGATTGTGGCCAGAATTCAAAACGGATTGCAAAACAATGTGCTTTCAACCTCAGGCAATTTTGCAAAAGCACTCAGTCAAATTAAAACAAATTTACCTAAAACCACTGACCCAACAAAAGCCACCGGATACGATCAGGTGCAACTCTTAGTGTATGGAGCTTGCTCGGATCTAGCCGCAAACGGGGGTGTACTTATGCAATCAAAATATAATGTAATTGCCGCAAACTCAATTGTTTCAAATCAAGCGGCACTCGTCGCAGCCGGCGTGAAAATGTTAGATCAGCATGTCGCGGGTCTAGCCTCACAAGGGCCGACGAGTGCTAAAGTAAACTCGGCTTTTATGACGCTCGTTTCACAAATTGCAGGTGTGGCAGGCAATACCAGCACCATTGCTTTTATGTCGGTCTGTATTGCGGCCAATACTGCGGGTTCAAGTATGATGGGGTTTTAATTGAATAGCTAATTACTGAGAATGAACTGAGAGAATTTTTCGGGGGAAAAATTATGCTGATCAAAACTAAAAAGAATTGGAAAGATTTTGCAGAATTCTCAAGTCATCATAGTATTTCGCGAAGAGAACTCTTAACCCGCGGTTTAGCCACCGGTACCCTCAGCGTTTTGATGTCCAATTTTGTTGCTGGAGGTTTTATAAAACAAGCCATGGCGGCCGCTGCCGGGACCTGCCCAGGGCCAGTTCGCAATCCAGGTGCGATCGGACAAATCTTTGCTGAAGGCGGTCCTACGATGGGAGCCAGATTTATCAGTGATGCTCAGGCTGCCTCGATGAATTCAAATATGGCTGCAAATTACGGTATAAGCGGCCAAGCTAATTTGAGAAAACTTGGACCCAATATGAATATTGATTCGACGAGCCCCTTCGGCGCAACCCTTTTGCAAGGCCCACCTGGCTTTCCGGGTGGTATGGCTGCTTGGCAGAGTTCGGTATTAAATAAAATTAGCGGAGGCGGGCATCTTGGACCGTTCAACGCTGATGATGGCGCGGGATCAGATACAGGTCTTTTAGGTGGAGTGAGTCCATTTAAGACTTCACAAATTGGCAAAGATTTACGAATCAATGTATCAAATGCTTTAGCTAGTTGGGCAAATGGACTGCCAGCCACATCTATATCAGGAAATAATTTGTCTCCAGCAAGTCTTTCAAATGTTTTTAGTTTAACTCCGGCTGCTTCAGGCCTTATCAATTCTCAAGCCCTCACCTTTGCTTCAGATACGACCAATGCTTTAGCCGCAGCCCTCGGACCAATCTTTAATAATTCAGCTCGTAAAGGAGCCCAGCAATTACAAACCAATGCGAATTGTGCTTTTTACGGTAATTCCGCCTTGGCTGATCCTGCGTATGGTGCCTCGCTTTTTAATCCAGCTAATATCGTAGCTCTTTCTTCAAAGATGACGGTGGCCAATCTTTCGAAAGCCGAGCAAGCGCAATTATCTTCATTTTATCAGTCAGCCAATGGCGTTGCTGGTGGCGTGATTTTACAATTTGACGGCAGAGACTATCATGGCGGTGATCCGCAAAATGATATTGCACCTGCAGATGTTGAAGAGGCACGAGCCATTGTCATGTTTTTAGCAGCTTGTGATGCAGCTCAAGCGCCAGGATCCCTTATGTACTTTGCAAACGGCCAAGCCATTGCCAATGGCACACAGGCAGTAAATATCACAATTAATGGTAATAATGTCGGCATGAATGCTCCGGTAGCTGCAGACGATGCCGGAGGATCTTACAATGCGGGTTTGATTATATTTTATGATCCAAAGGGCTCGCCTCCAATGGCAAAATTCACGGGCACTGTAGATTCAACAAATGGAGATGCTAAAATTGATTCTAAAGTAGGTTCTTCAAAAGAAGCCGTGGCTGGACTTTATCTCTCGGCACTTCAATGGATCAACAATGGCAATTTGCCAGCTAGTGCACTTTCAGCGCTGCAAGCAACCGGTGTGGCAAGTAATCCATCAAATATTATTGTTATTTAGAAAGCATTCGTTCATTAGGGGTAGTTAATAAATATGTTGCAATTCAAATGGCGTGACGTGCTTTTTTTATTGAGCTTTCTTATTGCCGGTTGTGGTGACGGAAAGCTTGAGCCACAGGCAAATATGGCGTCATTGTCGGTCGATATGAATGCGCCAGGATTTAAGGCTTTTCAAACTGGCTTTTATAATTTCGCCAATACGCAAGGCTGTGTGAATTGTCATGGTACGACTGTAAGCCCGCAGTTCGCTTTGACAGATGTGGCGCAAGCTTATTTAAATGCCAAGAGTCGTTTCAATTCTCAAGCCCTTAT
The DNA here is from genome assembly GCA_043739185.1 of Bdellovibrionales bacterium. Taxonomy (GTDB): domain Bacteria; phylum Bdellovibrionota; class Bdellovibrionia; order Bdellovibrionales; family JAMPXM01; genus JAYTQQ01. The sequence goes on along the minus strand of JAYUEN010000224.1, from coordinate 19,634 downwards.
TGATTTTACAAATCCAACCTCTTCGCCATTTATTATTTATGCCGGCAATAACCATTGCTCGGATACTCCTTGTTCAAATCCCGCAAATGGTCAAGTTGTTCAGGGGCTACTTCAAACTTGGGCTTCGGCTGAACTTGCAGCTCCAGTTGTAGGTGGTGGGATGTCGACGCCACCGCTAGGAATGGCGATGCCGACAATCTTCACTCAAACCCTAACTTTTCCGACAGCGATTCCTAGTATTACTTCAGCTAATACAGGTGTTATTCGCTTTCCTCTTTCAAAACTAAGTCCGGCAGTGGCATCAGTTGCGATTGCCATTTTTGAAGTTGAAGTTCAGATGATCAATGCCACCGAATACCGCATTCGAAATCCAAAGATTGTCGGAAATCTGGCGATCGTAAATATAACGGGAATTCACGTTTTTACAAGACCTGCTACTGGCACCGGAATTGGAGTTGAAGACTTCGCCCAAGGAATTGCCTGGGTGCCAACCATGGTTTCGGCTGCCATTGTGGCTTTGCCGAATCCGATTCCGACGACTCCATTCAAAGCCACTTCTCTAGAGCCGCTTTCACTTTCGATTATGGTTCAGTCGCCAATGGATTCAATGACGATCGGATTTGAAAGTATTAAGTAGAGCTTACCGAATGTAGGCTTTGAAAAATGGCTTGATCGCGCTCAGTGATGAAATTGATCACCAGGCCATTTCTGCCGGCGCGAGCGGTGCGGCCGACTCGGTGTAAATAATTATCCATTTGATTTGGCATATGGTAGTTGATGACACGGGTGATATTTTCAACATCTAAACCGCGCGATGCAAGATCTGTCGAAATCAAAATGCGAACTTTGCCTTCGCGAAAGCTATTGAGGTTTCTTCGTCTTTCAACTTTATCCATTTCGCCACGATAAATAAGGCAGGTCTTACCAATTTTTTTAAGTGCTAGAGCGAGTTTGTCACATTGATCGCGAGTATTGGTAAAAATCAATGTACCTTGCGTATCAAATTCTTTGGTTAAGAGGGATTCAAGAACTGGCAGGCGTTTGCCATCTTCAATTTTGCGATTCAAAGTCTTAAGCGTCGGCACAACTTTGTGGCTGCCAGCACTTCGTAGAACTTTGGCAGCTTTAAAACTTTGATCTATGAGAGCTTGCACCTTCTGAGAGATGGTAGCTGAAAAAAGTGCGAGCTGGGGCTTTTCTGTGCACAGGCTTGAAATTTTCAAGGCATCTTCAAGAAAGCCAGGATCTAGCATTTGATCGGCTTCATCAAATATTAAAATGCGAATATCATTTAAATTTAATAATTTGCGATCAAGAAGTTGAACCAAGCGCCCTGGGGTTGCTATGAGAATTTCGAATGGACCACTGATATTTCGTCTTGCAACATCAAATGAGGTGCCGCCTAAAACGGTGCGTACTCTTAATCTTGTAGTGTGCGTGAAGGGTTTGAAAACTTTTGATACCTGTTCTCCTAATTCTCTAGTCGGTACTAAGACGATACATCTTGGGCGAGCACTTTCAGTAATTGCGCTTCCTTGGTTTTCAAGATTTTTTAAATGATGCAGAACTGGCAATGCATAGGCCAAAGTTTTACCGCTGCCAGTTTCTGAAACCCCAACGACTGATTCGCCAGCAAGGAGGACTGGGAGGGCCCGCTTTTGAATTTCAGTTGGAATCTTAATGCCCTTTTCTTCAAGGCTTAATTGTAGGCTAGGGAGAAGATTGAAATCAGAAAATGAGCTCATAGTAGTCCTTTGGATAGTAAGCTGGTTTCCTCCCTCTGAGCCCTAAAAGCAAGATGAAGCTCAAGTATTGTAATTTCTCGTCTGAAAATTACTCCCTAAATATCGAAAATCTAAAATTTTAGGCTCGTGTGAATGAAGAAGTCGCTCTTAAGACAGCGCACACACCAGACCGACCACCGAAACTGCCAGACGCTTAACTGCCGCTGCTGCCGTTAAAACTGATTTAAAATCGGAGTTGAAGATGGACCGAAACAGCATAAGTATTTCATTAAGTGAAGTCAGAAAAATACCTCATTTTACTCGTGGTTTTGGCATTGAATCTCTAATAACATATCCCGACCCCAGAAGTTTAAATTCAACTTATCACCTGGTTCTTTTAAATATGCTTCGCTATAAATTCTAGCTTCATAGGGGCCTAAAAAAACTTCGAGACTGAAAAAGTTATTTTCTTTTTCGGTGACAAAAGAACGAAAGCTATCAGTTTCTCCGATTATCATTTTTTGATTTAGGCTTGTTTCGACAGTCTTATTCAATTCACTCGCGCCATTTATTTTAATTTCGCATGAAAGTGGCGCAGCCAAAGCTATTTGGTTACAGATTGTAAGTGTTAATATGCAAATCAAAAATTTCATAAAGTCCTCCAAATTGAGACTTTATTTCAACTCTGATATGGCAGGGATGCAATCGACTTTTTAGCTATAAAATAGAATTATTTTCGCTTTAGGCTCTAATTCGACGTTGAGGTCTTTGGCGGAACTGTCGCTGGTTTTTTTGCGGTAGGTTGCATATGCGCATTTGCTGGGCTCGGTTTAACTCCAGCTGGAGCACGCTTTAGTTTTTGAAGGCGAGCTAGTTCAAGATCATTTTCATTTTTAAGAGCTGCCGCGCGCTCGTGATTTTCGCTGGCTAAGATATTTTTCTTCTTAGAAGCATTAACTTCATCTTGGAGCTTCTTGATTTGGCTTGAAGTCACTCTTATCTTTCCTTCAATTACAGCTTGATCCTTTGCCAATTGTTTTATCAAGGCAGACATGCGTTTCACTTCTTGGTCGCGCCATTTTTTAGATTCGGTTAAAGACTTTTTTGACTTGGCAAGGTTGGCAGTCGCAGTTTTAACTTCTGACTTTGCAAGATGTTCATGGCCCTTGAAGGCTAAAATATCATCTTTTGTTTTTTGAATCGCTTCTTTGGTCTGAGTGATTTGGGCACGAATTTGATCGCGCTTGGTTTGAGTGACCTCGAGTCTCTTTTTAGATTCGGTCAATTGGGTTTGTTGATCGGTCTCTGATTTTTCAAGCCTGCTTAGTTGTTTCTGTTCAATTTTGATTTGGGTCAAATATTCATTGCGTTTTTTTTCGGATTTATTGGCCAGGACTTTCATTTCTTCAATATGAGCTCTTATCTGGGCGGTTTTTTTCTTGGTGTTTTCATAGTGAGTGGCAGCTGCATTTTTGCTTTCATCTTCCTTCTTTTGATCCTCTTGCAGGCGCGCTTGAATTTGCTTTTCTTCGGCTAAAGCGGCGTCTGAATCTCCGACGCTCAGTTCGTTTTCAATTTCAACCTGACTCTGAGCAAGCGAATAGGAGCCAATTATTGAGATGAAAAGGGCGCAGAAGCAAGCCAGGCAATGTGCAAAATAGCTCTGGTAAGATTTGTTGAAAGCGTTCTTAAGTAAGTTATCGAATAGCATATTTAGAGTGGTCTCCAACGCAGCTACATTTGGTCTCATGAACTTTTCGGCTTTATAAATAATTTCTTAAATATAAATAGGCCAAACAACTCGATAATTTCGAGCCAGATTGGTCTTTGATCCTGGTTTTTGTTGTGAACTCGCTTTTCTGAAATCGAATTTTCAAATACGAGGAATCTTATTTTCAATTATAAAACAAATTGCGCCAAAATGAGACGCTAAGGGCTCGTCATAAAAGTGTTTCAAATTATGGTAAATTAGTTTTTATTTTAAAGTATTTGTAGAGCTCAAAAAATTCCGGATGAAATCCAAACTGCAACATCTCATTATAGGCTCTTGTAGACGACCAAGTATCATCTGAAACGCGGTGCAAACCAACGATAAGGCCAGTTCTGTCCATTCCCAGGCGACAGTGAACCAAGAGTGGTCTTAAGTTTGGATTGCGAATCAAAGTTTCAATTTGATTCACTTCAGAGTCGCTCGGCTTATAGAACGCAGACATCGGCAGTGAAATAAAGTTAATGCCGAGATTATTGGCATCAAGTTTTTCTTGATAAATCGCATCTGTGTTTTCTTCAAGATCAACTATGGTTTTGATTTTAAGATTATTTTTCAAATCCCTGAGGCCTTGTTGAGTCGGATGGCCTGAGCGATATAAACCGGTTTCAACATTGTGAAGATTTGGCGTATCTAAAGAGGTTGAGAATCCTATGCTTGAAAAAATGTAGGTAAATAAAAAGCAAAGTAGAATAGAAAGATTATTCATTGATTCCCCCTCAAAAATAAATCTGAAACCAATCTACTTAGCCAGGTGATTGAGAGCAAACAAAAAGCGCAGAGGATTGTTCTAATTGGCTTTGCGCTCTGCATTAGCTTTTAGTAGCCTGCGCAGCTTCTCGCCAAAGCAATGAAGCTTGATCTTTGACTGCAGCTACCGGTGCGATCGCAGGCATAGCTAACACAATTTCCGTCATAGACTCCTGAGCAGGCTTGAGCAATTTCTTTTGCATTTGAACTAAAAACGCAGTCGCCGGTTTTCTCACAGCCAATTCGCGTGCACATGCCGTTTGAAGCCCTACAGCTTTCGGCAAGTGCAATGGCAGAACTTTTAAAAACACAATCATTGGTTTTCGCGCACAATACTTCAAGACAATCTCCACTGACTCCACGGCAGGCTTGGGCAATTTCCCGAACTGATGAATCGAATGCACAGTCACCAGTTTTATCGCAAATAACTTTCAGGCACGAAGTTTGATCTGGATATGGTGGGCAAATTGGGTTTAATTCGGTCTTCAATTCAAAGTTTTTTGCCGGGTGGTTATAGCTCATTTTCAAATAATCAGCCGCAATTTGGTCGGCTCTTTCTTTTGAAATTGTATTTGTTGAGTTAAGTGCAAACAGATTAGAAGAAATTAAAAGTAGAATCGTAAGCAAAGCTTTGGCACTGAGAGAGTTCATTTTATTTCCTTTTCTTAATATTGGTTTTTTACCCATTTTCGATCCTATTTAATTATTTGAAGCTGTCAATGAATTGAATGAAGCTTTGAAAAATGCTAAAAAAGTTCTGTTGAAGAAATCCTTTTATCAAGAATAATTCTCTGAGGAGCCTATATGCGTTTTAAATTAATCTTAGTAGCGGTCAGTATATGTCAAATCGACATGAATATCGCGTCTGCGTCAGCAAAACAAAAGCTCAATCCTGAAAAAATAGAGGCTCTGACCGGATTAAAGGGAAACTATAACGAAAAGGAGGCTGTCTTTAAAGTTAGTTTTCCAAGGGGAGATATCAAGTCGGTTGCTAGCGGCGCAATTTTAACTCCAGCTTTAGGGCTCACTTCGTGGGCCGCATTTACTGAATCAAATGGGCAGGTGATGATGATGGGAGATACGGTTTTGACTGAGGACCAAGTCAATCCTGTTATGTCAGTAGCACTTGATAATGGTCTTGAGGTAACAGCGTTACATAATCATTTTTTTTACGATGCTCCAAAAGTTATGTTTATGCATATCAGTGGGATGGGGAGTGAAGAAAAGCTCGCTCGAGCAGTAGGGAAAGTATATGAGAAGCTAAAAGATACAATTGCCAATAAAGTGAGTTTTCAGACTTCGACGATCGACCCATCAAAGACTACGCTTCATCCAGAAATTATTCAGAAAAATTTGCCTGAAAAAGGAGAAATGAAGGATGGGGTCTATAAAGTCGTAATTGGCCGCGAAACCAAGATGCATGGCAAAGTAATGGGCGCTGCAATGGGAGTAAATACTTGGGCTGCCTTTGCGGGCTCAGACGATGAAGCCTTGGTAGATGGTGATTTTGCAATGAAGGAGAATGAGCTGCAAGCGGTACTGCGAAGTCTTCGCTCTCATCACCTCAATATTGTGGCTATTCACAATCATATGACAGAAGAGTCTCCACGAATGGTTTTTCTTCACTTTTGGGGGATAGGAAGTTTAGGTGATTTGTCAAAAGGAATCAGGGCAGCGCTTGATGTGCAAAAACAATAATTATGAATGAAGGCTCATCTGACTCAAACATTAACGAAGTGCCCACACTTCAAAATTTGATTTTGTATTTTTTAAAAGTAGGGAGTGTCGTATTTGGCGGTCCCGTTGTTTTATGTGAAAGCATGAGGCGAGATCTTGTTGATGAAAAAAAATGGATAAGCCCTGAAGAATTTTCTGAAGGAATGGCATTGAGTCAGCTGGCACCAGGGCCGATGGCAACTCAGCTTGCGATTTATTTAGGATGGGTTCGATTTAAGAATTTGGGTGCAACTCTTATTGGAATTGCATTCGTATTGCCGTCATTTCTAATGGTGCTCGGCTTGGCCTCGCTTTATGTTTCATTCGGTGGCCTGCCGTGGATTCAAGGTGCCTTTTATGGCATTGGTTCGGCGGTAATTGCAATTATGGCTTTGAGTTCTTATAAGCTTGCCAACAAATCATTAAGAAAAGATAAAATTCTTTGGACGCTCGCAATGCTAAGCGCGGGTTTAACCGTGTGGACAGAGTCAGAAAATGTATTTTTATTTTTACTGTCGGGAGTCTTGGTTGTTCTCGCAAGGCGTTCTCCGGGCTTGGTGCTCACAAGCATTGTGCCTTCTTGGCTTGCGCTAAAGTTTTTCACTGAAGACTCAAATTCAAAATTGATTGAGATTTTTCTCTTTTTTGCAAAAGCCGGATCCTTTGTTTTCGGAAGTGGTTTGGCAATTGTTCCTTTCTTGCATAGTGGTGTTGTACTTGAGCATCAATGGCTAACCGAACACCAATTTCTAGATGCAGTTGCTGTGGCAATGATCACCCCAGGACCTGTGGTCATTACTGTTGCCTTTATTGGCTATTTGGTAAGTGGTCCCTTGGGTGGGCTTGCAGGGGCACTCGGTGTCTTTTTGCCATGCTATCTTTTTGTAATTATTCCGGCTCCGTATTTCAATAAATTTGCAAAGAATCTTTCAATTCGTGCTTTTGTAGATGGTGTTACCGCAGCTGCAATAGGGGCTATTGGTGGCGCAACGATCATTTTGGGTAAGCGCGCCTTGACGGACAAAGTGACACTAGTACTTTGTGGCTTAGCTTTTATAATTTTATTCAAAGTAAAAAAAATACCAGAACCAGTTCTTATTTTTTTCGCTGGTTTGATTGGGCTCGTGCTCAAATATAACTGGAGTAGCTTATGAAATGGATCACTCGTGAACGGCCAAAAATAGATCGTATAGCCTGTCCCTGGCTCATTCAGAAATTCATCGATGAGAGGGCTGAATTTTTGTATGTGCCATCCATTGAGGTATTTAAAGTAGCTGCAGAAACTGGAGCCATTCCTTATGATATTCCTGGCGCAGAATTAACGCACGAAAATGAGCTTTGCAGCTTTGATAGCTTTATTAAAAAATATAATTTAAAGAGTAAAGCCCTTACGAAAATGGCCGAAATTGTGCGCGCAGCAGACACTGACAATTTACAAAATTCGAAAGAAGCCGCAGGCCTACTTGCGATTAGTCTGGGCTTATCTTTTAATTTTTCTGACGATCATGAAATGTTGAAAGTGGGAATGCACATCTATGAAGCGCTTTATAGTTGGTGCGAGAATTTGGTTTCTGAGAAGCATGGCTGGCAGCCCGATCAAATTAAGTTATGAAATTGGTTTTGAAAAAGTACTATTAACAACAAAAGGAGAAATTATGAAAAATCAAAAAATGTTAGTGATTGCTTTGCTGGCGGGAGCTTTATCTGTCGGAAGTTTAGCCTTGGCTGCGAAAGATGCAAAGAAAGCCGAGACGGCAATGATGAGTGCTTGTAAAAAAGATTTTCCTGAGGCTGTAAAGGGGAAGAAAACCGCGAAAGAATATGCGGATTGGGTAGAGAAAGAAGAATACGGCGCAAATGCAGAGACTTTTAAAAAGAGCAATTGTTTTGCTCAACACGAAAAGTGGGAAGTCGCTGCCGGCAAGACAGATTCAAATGAAGAAACAAAATAATATTTAATGTGCGAGAGTTACACTGAGAATATTTGAAATCAGAGCCACATTTTCGGGCGAGAAATGATTTGTGTTTTCGAATTGAATCTTTAATATTTTCGCGTCTTTTGGAGTATTAAAAAATTTTGCGAGGTCAACTTGTACCTCGTAGTAATTTCCTGGCTGAACTTCAAAAAACGAATCAGGTGGCATTCTCTTTTTCATCATACCTTGGTTGAGCATGGGTAAATGAAATATTAGCAAAAGAAATATGTGGGTCAATGAAGAAAGAGAAAAGAAGAATCGTTTTTATAATGGCCATGAAAGCTGAAGCGGATCAGCTTATCCACGCATTGAATCTTGAGCCGATTATTCCAAGGCCATTTTACGAAAAGCTGCCAATGAATTTCTTCAAGGGATCGGTAGGTGAAAAGTTAGAAATATTCATTGCCATTCCGGGTCTGGATTCGCGTTTTGGAGTTGATCAAATTGGCACAGAGCCGGCAGCGGTGGCAGCCTTTGCCAGTATTCTCGAATTTAGTCCCGACCTATTGATTAGCGCAGGAACCGCAGGTAGCTTTGCAAATGAGGGTGCTGAAATTGGGAAGGTTTATTTGAGTAAATCTCATTTTTACTACCATGATCATCGCATTCCAATTTCTGGATGGGAGCAATTTGGCCGAGGGGGATATCCAAGTTTTGATACGACTTTTTTTGCCAAAGAACTTGGGCTTGATCAAGCAAATATAAGCTCAGGAAACTCTCTTGATTTTACGGAAATTGATTTACAGCGTATTTCTGAGAGTGGCGCCATTTTAAAAGAAATGGAGGCCGGCGGTATCGCGTGGCTTGCATCGACTACAAAGACTCCTTTTTTTGCAATTAAGTCAGTTACCAATTTGATTGATCTCAATCCCAACTCGCCAGAAGAATTTGAAAAGAATTTTTCGCTGGCTGTTCAGTCTTTGGTTCGCGAGTGCCTTAGGCTTATTGAAGTGATAGCTAAAGCCTAGACCGGCAAACCCAAATCATATTCAAAAGACCAAGTAAAGCCGCCTGCACTTTCCTGTCGCAGCATTAGGTCGAGTCGAGTGAGGGCGATTTTGATTATGAAGTGGTTTTCACTATGAAATTTCACTTTATCTTTAAATAATCCGATATTTTGATTATGAATATTTTGTTGTTTCATCCCCAGCCCGATCAAAGAGAGATCTTAAGTTTTTGTCTTGAAAGTCAAATTGGACAAAACATTACTCAGGCTCAAACCTATCAAGAGGTCATTGATGTTTTTTTAGAAGAAGGGGCTATTGATTTGTTGATTGCGGCTCCGCTACCAGGCACGGATAAGCTCTTTCGGTTTTTGCTTTCGACCTCTGCACGGGTGCCGATTATTCTCATTTCAGAAGATACTACGATCGGAACTGTTAGCTTTCCTGACTTAATTTTACTGGGACAACTTTCAATGAAAGAGGTGCCCACCAAATTACTTTCTTTGATAAAAGAAAATTTTTCTCACGTCTTGTCTGCCTCATCAAACTCAGGGGCAAGCGAAGAATATTGTCGAATCAGTACGCAGCTTTTGCCCCGGGTGGTGCCTTTAAAGTCGGATGTCTATATTCGATTATCAAATGTGAAATATATAAAACTCTTTGGAAAAGGCGCGCAATTCACCAAAGAAGATTGCGAAAAGTACTTATTCAGTCGAAAGGTCGAATACTTTTATTTGAAGAATGCCGAGTCAAAAGAGTTTGTAAATAAGTTTTTAGTAGATCTAAAACAAATGTCTGAAGCGATTACCCCTGAAAGCGCATCATCGTGGAGTACAATTTCTGAGTCGCAAGAAATGGTGACGGAACTTATTAATCGCATTGGCTTTACTAAAGAAGTTCAAGAAATTGCCAAATTAAATGTGGATATGACCTTAAAAGCAATTGGTGAAAGTGCTAAAATTGCAAAGGTACTTGATTTATCAAAACTCAAGGTGAAGAATTATCTTTCTTCTCATAGCGTGCTTCTTGCCCATGTGGCTTGTTCAATAGCTGGATATATGAGTTGGCCGTCACAATCAACTTTTCAAAAGTTGTCGATGGCAGCGCTGTTTCATGATTTGGTTTTGCAAAACGTAGAATTAGCAAAAATTTCTACTAAGAAAGAGCTTGAGTCCTACAAAACCAGGTTGAGCACAGAGAGTTATACGGCGGTAAAGAATCATCCTGCTCGTTGTTCGGAATTGCTTAAGGAAATGAGCGAGATTCCGAGTGATGTCGATGTGATTATTTTGCAGCATCATGAGCGACCCGATGGCAATGGCTTCCCGAGGGGAATTCGGGCCAGTCAAATTGCGCCGCTTGCAGCCGTTATGATCATAGGTCACGATATGATTGATGCAATCGAGCAAGAAGCAGAAAAATTCAATCTCAAAGATTTTCTTAAAAAAATGGAATCCTCGTATAACGCAGGACCTTTTAGAAAAATTTGGCAAGCTTTGAGTGCTACACTTGAGCCCTCAAGTCCACCCACCGACACGATAATTTAGCTTATCATCGTTGACCATTATTTTGATTGGATTTAGAATTTAAAATCTTAGAACATTGAGAACTGGGGTTGATGTGACAAAAGTACTTTTTGTTTTCTTAAACATAATTTTTTGGGGTCTAAATATGTTTGGTAAGGACGTTGAGAAAAAAAGCGAAGTCAAAAATTATGGACAAGTTATCAATCACGAACAAAGTCATTTTTATTATATTCCGCAATTGAGCGGCGATTCAGGCAAAGGCTTTGGTTCAATCATGAGTTATTCAGCAGGAGGAGGGGATAGTGTACTTGCTTATAATTCATTTATTGGTATGCGAAATTGCAATTGTGAAAATATTATTTTAGTAGATAAGAATAATTTAAAGCCAAAGCCACTATTTGATTCACCCATAAAAATTGAAAGTTTTTTAATCTTGGATCCTAAATTGAATAAAGAAAACCCAGAAATTTCAAAGCTAATGTTTTTGATCACCAAAACTAATGCTGAAGCTCCAAGGCGTTTGAGTATTGCCCATTTAGACGGAACGGGAATTAAAATTATAACTCCTGAAAATTTAGATCTTACTTCGCTTGATTTTGATTTGAAACGCGCACGAGCCTTTGTTTTACTTAAAAAGCTCGATGAAAAAGAGCCTTCAAATAAACCATATATGATTGATCTGAAGACTCAGGCTTTGGCCAGTCCTTTGCTCTAAAAGCGCGTATTAGAAGTTACATTGAATATCGGTAATTTTAATTTTGGCAGCGACAATAATGTTTTCGACACTTGAATAGTCAACATCTGTTTGCTTGCCACTCATCAAATCTGCAGCATTAATTTTGCTTTTAAGGGCATTGTAAACTTTCAAATACTTTTCGACACATGGGCGATTCTCAGATGGTTCGGCAAAATAACAAGCGCCTCTTAAGCCAGCCACTTGAAAATCAATGGCGGCGGCAGAAAGCCCCAGATCTCGAGAGAGGGTTTTTTTATCTTTGAACTCTAATATCGCCTTTACCAAATCTTGAGAAGAGGTGCGATAGGCGAATTTGCAATCTGTACTGAAATTGGCTCTTGCTAGAGACGATGCAATGATTGCGATTGAGAACACAATAAATTGAAACTTCATAATATCTCCTCCTAAAATTGATTTAAGAAGATGCTAGCTTAGAGATTTAGAGCTTGTCTAGATTAAAAAATTAAGGCGCTTATGCAGCACTTTTTAATGCAAGTTGGTTGAAATCTTGAAGAGGGAGGGGTTTTGAAAAGAGAAATCCTTGGCCCTGATCAACGCCCAGACTTCTCAAAAGGTTAAGCTGCTCGCGAGTTTCAATTCCCTCTGCAATTAGCTTTAGACCTAACAAATTTGCCATATGTATAATTGATTTCACGACAACGAGGCTCTTATTGTCTGTAAATAAATTCATGACAAAGGCACGATCAATTTTAAGGTGAGTGATTGGCATCTTGGCAAGATATTGTAGGCTTGAAAAACCGGTTCCAAAATCGTCAATTGCAAGTTGAAAACCTAAGGCACGACATTCGTGCAAGGTATTTAAAACATTTTTTCCTTCGGTCATTATGCGTTCTGTAAGCTCAAGCTTAATTTGATAGGGCGATACTTTGAAGCGTTCGCAGGTAGCTTTTAGATGATCAATAAAGTCAGGGGTCATAAATTGACGTCCGCTCACATTCACGCTCACAAAAAAATCTGCTCCAAAGTGACTTAACATTTTATCAAGGTCGGCGGCACTGTCTTCAATTACTGCCTTGCCGGCATCTAAGATGAGCGAAGAGTCCTCCATAATATCCATAAAAACTGCTGGGGAGACGATGCCACGATCTTTGGTAAGCCATCTGAGGAGGGCTTCGCAGCCTCGGACTTCGCAAGTATTTAAATCATAAATGGGTTGATAAAATGGTATGAATTCTTTGTCTTCAATTCCTTGAGCAATGCGGTTTTCTAATCCGATTCTTTCAACCGCGGCCTTTTTTTCTGCAGTCAAAGTTTCAATTGACGGGATTGAGTGTGAAGAAATCTTTCCGCGCAGGCGATCGTTTTGTGCTCGTAAACGTTCAAGAAGTGCTTGCATCAATAGTCGCACAACTGGATCAGCGGCAACAATTCGATCTGTGAGTTGAGTTTTGGTTACAATCAAGAGTTGCACATCATCAATTGCACGGCATGCCGCGGATCGAGGGCTGCCGTCAATCAAGGACATCTCACCAAAGACTTCGCCTTTATCTAATACCTTCAACGGAATTTCATCATTTTTATTTTTGATATAGATCAGAACTCGTCCGCGCTCAATGAGATAGGCGCATTCACCCACGTCATTTTCATTGAAGATCATTTCATTTGGCTTTAGGCGACGAATTTGATTAACGCTCATAGGTTACTGTTCGGCAATTCGAATCAAAAGCTGTTGAGGATATTCAAATTTTTTGATTCAACTCGACCAAGGACAGGGCGGGATATATAGTGCTGATATCTATGAAGTAAAAGCGCAAGAGGTCTTATTATTTTGCTCGAATTAATTCAGATTAATTTGAATAACTAGACCTTAGCAATTATTCTTCACCATTTAATTTCAATTTCATCAATAAAAAATCCGGATGAAATGAAGCTCTGGGGATAATGTCTGCTTTGGCTTAAGCATTTTGAAGCACTATTTGAAATCTGATTGAGATCTATTTGACAACTGAATTTGTTGACTCCTCGGATACCAATATTCACATTTACCAATTGTTTGTGACTAGACTGATGTACCAATTGATTTAAGATCGACGCTAATCTTTGGCCCATAATTTGATTTTCTAAAGTGCCATCAATATTATCATTCGATATAAATCCGGCGACTTGAAACTTCATATTCTGAAAAGCTAGGTTGGCATGATTAATCCAAACTCCTAAAATACTTTGATTCAAACTACTGAGTCCCACTTCATTTATATCGAAATAAAGTACTGAGTATTTATTTGAATTTGCAATTAAAACAGTTGGCATTTCGCAAATTGGGTAAACCGCGAAGCTGGTATAATCTATACCTAGAGTCCAACAGCTGCCATCGCTCGATTGCCAAGGATATCCAAAGCCTGAAGAAACAACTTCCAAAAATGGCCCGCCGGATTCAATACTTATAATTGGTGGCGCCGAAATCGGAGTTGGCGTAGGAGTTGGTGTCGGCGTCGGAGTAGGTGTCGGCGTAGGAGTAGGTGTCGGTGTCGGCGTAGGAGTCGGCGTAGGAGTAGGAGTAGGCGTAGGAGTAGATGTAGGCGTAGGAGTTGGTGTCGGAGTAGGAGTTGGTGTCGGAGTAGGAGTAGGTGTAGGCGTAGGTGTCCGTGTCGGAGTAGGTGTCGGGCATGGATTTGCGCTATCTAAGAGTGGGATGCTGCCGTCTGGGCAAAGAAGTTGTGAGCTGGGCGATGGTCCAGCTAAATCATTAGGATTTGACGATTGATTGGACGGTTTGAAGCTCACAGGATTGCAAGAAGTCGCCAAGGCTACGAAGATGATCAGTAGTGCATATTTCATATGTATTCCCAGTGAAGTTGAACTCACCTATAGAAAATTGCAATCCAAAGGCCATGGTGAATTTTTCCTTGAAAAATTAAAGGCCTAATTTTATTTGGGTTTTATCTTTTTGAAAAAAAAGATTTTGGATGAGATCTGTTTACAAATTAAATTTGTCTTTTTTAATTACAGTTTTCTTTAAAAATTTCACTCTACAGAAAATCACATTGTGTGAAGAAATTAAAAACTAATTCCAAAGCCAAATGTATTTACACTTCGTGGTTCGGAATTTCCGCTCTTCATAGAATCAACGCCAAATAAAATATCCCAATTGAATTTCATACTACTGGGATAAAAACGCGAACCAATAAGAAAATGCGTAAGTGATGCACCTGAAGGATCATTTGAATTATTATTTGAAGTTAGGACTCCGACAGCCAATCCAATTAACCACTCGTTGTTCCAGCGGTTCCAACCGCGATAATTGCCCTCGCCGCCGATACTCATGCGATTGTAGTCTACTTTTTGATTGGAATATTGAAGATTGTGACTTTCACCTCCAAGATAGGCAGCTAGTCGCCATCGGCCATAAAGGGCCTCAGTCGAGGGTGACAACAAAAAGAGTTCTGCCATTGCAGCACTTTGTTCATTGTCATGAAAGCCGGGGTGAGAAGAAATATTAAGTCCAAATAAAAATTTAGGTTGAGCTCCTTTGGCGCGAACCGGGGGCACATCTCGTTTTTGCCAAACCAATGAGTCGGGATTAAGAGACTGCGTCTTATGCTCTTCGATTTCAATTTGGCCGGTACCAATGCGGCTTTCTTCAAGAAGAGTTACGTCGTATTGGCCTTTTGGGATGCTTATAAATTTTTGATCATCTTTGTTTTTATAAAATTTAAAAAAATTAATTCCTTTAGAGGCGGTCAAAGTAAGTTCTCCTTGAACCGGCTTTGCAAGTTCAAGTTGGCCATTGATTCGCGCCGGATAAGATACCACCAAAGCCCCTTGACCTGTTAGTTTGGATTCAAATTCAGGACTTTGAACCTTTCCACCAGAAACCATACTTTGAAATTTTGTTTGGGCGTAAACATATTGATAGAGTTCATCAATTGTCACCACACCATCTCCGTTGGCGTCAGCTTGTCCGTAAAGGCCAGACACCAAGTGGTAGGTGAAAATACTTCCTTTGAGCCGATCGCTTTCATAAGACAATTCAGTTCCGGAACTCGAGGTGAGTACAACACTTCCCGTGGGTTCGTCAAAATTGTATTGTACCAAATCTATGGGCTTTGCTTTTTCGGCACCTTTTGACTTTAGTGCTCCTGAGAAGCAGCTATCTAAAATGACAATTTTAACCTTTGCACTTATTTTCGAAAGCAATTCATGAAATTTCGTTTTGGTAATAGAGCCATCTTTGAGATGTAAGCCATTTTCGTCAGAGTGCCCAGAAAAATAAAGCATAAATTTTTGCGAGGGATTTTTTGCAAGTTTATTTATGGCTCGGTCGACCTCAATCATTTGAGGGTTTTTTAAATTGGTGATATTTGCTTCTGGAACCTTTGAAGCTGAGATGAGAGCTCGCGAGACTCTTTCAGCATCCTTTGAGGCAAACTCCAAACTCTTCTCGCTTGCGATATAAGAATTGTCAGCACTGATTACGAGTGCCTGCAAATCAGAATTGGATTCGCTTAAGGCTAAGGGCGAGCCCAGAAAAAAAGCAAAGAAAAAAGCCAATGAATTATTCAATAAATAAACTAGAGTGAAGCCGCAAATTCTTAAGTTCACGGTAGCCTCCTCAGGCGATACCCAACGAAAATACATTGGCTTGATTGCAATGGGCCGCCAGCTTGAAGTTGAGTAACAAAATCATGATTAAAGAGTGAATCAATGGGTTTTTTCGAATCCGATTTCTCAGGCGTTTTATTTTCAGACTTCGGACAAACCACCACAACCAAATGCTCGCCTTGATTGGGCGCGACCAATACAAAACTTGACTCAAAAGATTTTGAAACCCCTGCGGGTAAAAATAGACGACTCGATTCGATATCTTCTTTTGGCGTTAAGACTTTGAGCTGGTGATCAGTTATAGCCCAGTAAGCATAAGAATCTTCAGCACTGTTAACACTTGCCGCGACTTTGTCGCCATCTTTTAATAGGCTTTCTGATTTTAAAGGAGAAAGCTTGCCTTCATGTTCTACGAAAACCGAGACTTGAAAGGCTCCCTTTGGCGTTAAGATTTCATGGCGAGGTAAAAAGAAAATGAGTGCAAAAGAAGCCATAAGCAAAGCGCCAAGACTTAATTGTATTTCACTTTTGAACTTCATTCTCCATGAGGTTTTTAATTCAAGTTCAGGCAATCTTAGACTTTGCAAATATTCAGATTCTTTGCGAACTTCAGGTGACCAAGTTTGAGGATCCTCCGAAATGATTCGTAAATGTTTTGAGAAAAGTGAGTCATCCGACATGATTTATACTCCTTATTTTCTCAAGTTTGAAATCGAGTTTTTCTTGCAGACGATTGACGGATCTTCTAGATATGTGCATGACTTCTGCGACTTCATCTTGGCTAAGCCCCTCTATTTGCCGATAAATAAAAAGAGCTGCTTCGTCCGCAGTGAGGAGTTTTACGGTTTTTGCCCAAAGATCTCGAATCAGCATTTTTTGTTCAAGATCATCCGGGGAGATTGACGAACTCTTGATTTCATCATCGAGGACTGAATGCGAATGATTGCGATTTCTCATATAATCGATGGCGGCATTGGTACAGCATTTATATACAAATGCATATGCACTTTTTATATTGGGAAATTTCATTTTATTATGCCAAAGCTTGGTGAATACCTCTTGAAGGATTTCTTCAGCCGCAGATGAATTGACAAGATTCATGGTCTTTCCCAAAGCGGGACGCGCAAGCTTTAAATAAAGCATATGAATGGTCCTTTCATTTCCGCAGTCAATCTCTCCATCATCCAATCAAGAGCACCTCTATATAATGTATTAATCAAATTTGCCGACGTCTAAAAGATGTTCTTGGGTCTGTCTAACTTATGAACGTCTTATCCAGTTAGTTTGTGCCAATTTTCTAATAAAAAAAGCTATTTCTTAAAAGCACAGTGATCTCAATATGTTGCGTCATAATATTTTTGGCACAAATTACGGGCTCAATTCGTTTATGGAGTAATAAATAGGAGGTATTTATGTTGATCAAGAATTTTAATAAAATGTGTCTTACGTTTTTGATGTCGGGATTGTTTTTTGGCTGCGATTCGAAATTAGATGACAGCGCAAATAACAATGCTGCTATGTCGGTAGTTTCTGCCAATTTAAAAGCCGTACAAAATGACTATGTCCCTGAGTCAATCAAGGATAACGGAGACAAAAACCAAACCGCAGCAGCCGGTGCTCCTGCTTCATCTGCGATTTCTTCAGACGGAAGCAAGGATATTTGCGCAGGTTTAGACTTCACCGCTTGTCAGCCCAGACTGATTCGAGCCTATCTTCTTTTTGGTCAAGCTGCCGTCTTTTTAACTGAGCAGATGGTTGAGCAAGTGGCGCAAGATCTAGCTCAGACACCAAATAATTCATCAGGTACGGTGCAAATTCCGGATAAGAATTTAACTATTCAATACAAAAAAAGATCTCTACTTGATTATGACTTTCTCATACTTTCTGGAAATATTCCTGTCGGTAGAGTTTCGGCAAGCCCAACATTGTATGATATTCAGTTAGATGCCGGAGTACTCGATCAAGGAAAGCCAGGGAGTCGTGGCGGAAAACTTGATATTCAAGTTAACTTTACAGATATCACACACTGGCATTCACAAATCACAGTTACCGATATGAGTTGCAATGTGAAGAAGCCAGATGATCCGACTTCAGCCCGAATTTCAGTAACTCGAAATGCTGATATGTGGAGTGGTCAGTCGATGTTTTACAATGGAATTGCAGGAGCCTTAGCGACCACTAAAACTTGCAGCTTGATTCCAAATGATAATACAGGTCTTGCAATCTATACTGATTTTGTTGCGGATCATATTGCCGCCAAAGCCGCCCTTTATATGATGAAACGATCAGAAGCCAATACAGCATCGATTCAAAATTTTGGTTTCAATGGCCTGTGCAATAATTATTCTGATCTTTGCCAAGCACTTGCCACATCAGGTTCTACGACACCTTCTGCGATTGCCGCCTACCTTGCTGGCATGAGCAATCCATACTGTGTTCAGCGTGGTACCTCGACTGTGACCTTCAATTCGGATTGTCATAGTCTTTCACCAAATGTTGCTAGCCAAGCCTTTTTGCCCAATGCAAATTGGATAGCGCCTTCGGTATTTTACCAAATGTCTATCGTGATTCCGCCAAGCCTCTAAGTGTCCGGGGCCCTGATAAAAGGGCCTTTTTTTTCAAGAAACTAGTCTCCTCTGAAAAACCCAAATTTGATATCCTTGAAGCTAAGAATAGTTGGGTTAAGTGAGGAGAGCTTGTGCTAAAGATAATCTGGACTGCATTTCTGGCCTTTTCACTTTTTGCTTGTTCACAATTAAGGATAAAGCAATCGGTAAAAAGTCGCGATCCAGCACGAAGCAATGAGGCTCAAATTCTTTATTATTGGAGCCAATTGATTGCCGATGGTCAAATTAGTTTTCGGGTTATAAGTATTTCGGATTCGTGCCCTGAAATTGAAGTAGATCAAAAAATCCAAACAATGACCTTGAGGACTTCTGAAATTGAGAAAGGTCAAATTTTATGCGAATGGAATGCAAGTCAAAATACTAAGTCAGCTATTGTACAAGGACGGCATTTGCCTGTGTTGCATGAGAATCTCGAGGCGATTGTTGCTTTAGGTGATTCGGGTTGCCGAATGAAATCTATTTATTTTCAGAATTGCAAAAACCCCAATGAGTGGCCACTTGAAAAATTAAGTCATGCCGCCGCACTTTTAAAGCCGACTGTAGCCATTCACCTAGGTGATTATAGTTATCGAGATGCCGATTGCGCTCCGAACGATGCCCGCTGCGAGGGTTTGTCAACTCATCCGAGTTGGCAAACATGGCTTGAGGATGTAATCATCCCAATGGAGGCACTTCTGCAAACGACTCCCTTTATCTTCGTAAGAGGCAATCACGAATCTTGCAATTCTTTTGGGAAGCAGTGGTTTCAGTTTTTCTCGCCCTCGCCTTATAACTCTATCAATAACTGTAGCGAAGAGACCCCGACATTTCTTGTTAAGCTGCCTGGCCTTCAACTTATTAATATCGATTCAAATCAAGAAGAGCATCTACGAGCAGAATTGCAGAAATTTAGTCTAGTAGATGCCGGAGTGACCTTCCGTTGGATTCTCACTCATCGACCCTTCTTGGCTAAAAGTCGCGATGTGGATCCAAAAACAGCACCCAAGCTCGGAGAAGATTTAAGTAAGTCGGGGGCACTGCAAGCTGTCCTAGCCTCGCATACTCATATTGGGGCCTTTGTAAATTTCAATGAAAAGTATCCTCCGGAATTTATCCTAGGAAATGGGGGAGTCAAAATCGATTTTTTGCAAACTCCTCCGATTTCGGATACTACAAATCAGGTGCATTCTTTAAAGGATCATGGTTTTGCCGCTTTTAAAAAAATAGGTAACTGCTCAGGTCCCTCGAATCGAAATCGCGTGACAGTTTCAGCGGATAACTTATCATTTTTTTTGCGCGATGAGAAAAATGAAAAATATTTTCAA
>JAYUEN010000223.1:0-15455 GCA_043739185.1 Bdellovibrionales bacterium | reverse complement strand
TCTTGCCACAAATTCCAACAATGTCTTGGGGTAAGTCGGTCTAGCCATTTGCAAACCGTATAGATTTTCATAACCTTAGTCAACCGTAGAAGCCTGTAAACTTAATGTAACTGCCGCAGACTCAACCATTAATGGCCAGCTTGCTGGATTTGGATTTTCTGATGTTGGGCCCACAAGAGCTTTTCGATTGGCGACGATTTCTAAAACCAAATGTGATTACTCGAGCACTAGCAATTGGATTTCACCAAATCCATTTATATGGGCTGAATATAAATTGGGTGTGAATGGTGCTAGCACGAGCTTTTCGATCAATGACCGCGGGGGTGCCGGCGAAATTAAACTAGATACCGGCGTCTGGTATATTAATATTAAAAATTCATCGGGTGGAGATGTTGTAGGCAATTGGGCAAGATGACTAATTTATTGGCGGAGGGGGTAAGATGGGCTTCGCGCCATGGTCAGGGCATCCTCCGCTTGAGCGCAAATTTCGATAACTTCATTTTTGCAAAAATTAAATCTTAAAGACTTCAGGGTGGACTATTCTTTGTAAACATCTTTACGCTGTTTAATCAGAACTATTGTAATTGAATGTTTCTCCATGTTTAAACGATAGACGATCCGGCAATCCCCAACTCGAATTCTACGATGACCAACAAAACTATATCTTAACGGCTTTCCGAGACCAATTGGGTCTACAGTAAGTCTGGTCTCTATCGCTGTCTTTATTCGATTTCGTATTGTTTTTGGAAGCAACGAAATATCGTCCTTCACAACGCCTTCCAAGTATTCAACTTGAAATGGCTTATTTCCAGGCTTTGTCATGTGGAATTGTCTTTTTAGATTTTGCTTCCCGCTTCATAGCCATTTCAGATAGAATTAAATCCTCATGCTTTTCTAAAGCCTCTTCAATCAGTTCTTTTGCAACTACGGAAATAGACTTGTCTTCTGGCCCTTTTGTCGAACTCAAGAACCGGTTCGTAGCCTCGCCCGAGCCAGCCAACTAAAATAAAAGAAGAGAGAAGAAAAGAGTGGATCGGAAAAAAGACGTTGCGAAGCAACCGAGCGCACGACGCGCGAGTTTTTTCCGCAGGGCAAGGAGCCCGCCCACTCTTTTCTTCTCTCTTCTTTTATTTTAGTTGGCGGAGAGGGAGAATCCCCCGGCCGCCTTTGCTAACACCTGGTAATCATTCACAACATTTTTCGGCCAAAATCAAGTTGTAGCAAACTGTAGCAACGCACGTTATGTGTTTCTAGCAATTCGCCGTGGTCATAGGACCAACTGAAGGACTTTGCCCTCTGATTCCACGGGCACTTTGTACCCAAGTTTATCAGTGCCGCCCTTTAACTCGATTCCGGCTTTTCTGAGGTATTCGTTTGTCGTTTCCATGTCCGCATGTCCCACTATCGCCATCACTCGGACCAGGGACTCACCCTGGCTCAAAAGATTGGTAATGAATGTTGCACGCAAGTCATGAAACCTAATCTCCGTGATCTCAATCCCTCGACAAAAAGCTTTTAACACTTTGGCGGCACCACCGCGCTCCCAATCAATTAACCGTGGGAGAACGAATTCTTCTTGGCCGCGCTCAAGCTTGAGCTTTTTCAAAAACCCCAAAAGCTCATCCCCCATTGGGACGATCCTGGTTTTTTGATTCTTCGTGGACTTCATGCCGTTTTTGCTATTCCAGCTTCTAGAGACGTGGACGTTTCTTGATTCCAAATCCACATCAGTCCATCTCAGGGCAAAAAGCTCACCCGAGCGCATGCCCGTAAAAAGCGCCACAACCCACACCGGATAAAACCGATGATTAGTGCTTTGGGCATTTCTTAGAAGAGTCTGCGCCTCAGTGTTTGAAAGCACTTTCATGTCGGACTCAGGAACTTTGACCATCATTCCCTGACAGGGATTACGGTCAAGCTTTCCAGTATCGATCGCAACTTGAAAAATCCGTTTTGCAATTTTCAAGACGGATTTCCTCGTATGCATTGTACATTCACCCTCCAGCATCTTCTCATAGATCAACTCATGCACATCCGTTTTTGAGATGCCCCTGAGTTCTTTAGAGTTCCAATGCTTGTGAATCCATTTACCGGCGATTTTCTCGCAAGTATAAATCGTTGAGGGCTGATTCATTGCTTTCATAATCTTCATGCACTCGGGAAACCATTCGCTCCATCTAAGATGAATATCTTCTTCTCGGATGCGAGCAAGCTCGCGATTGAATTCAAACTCGAGATCTTGGGCTTTCTTAAGGGAAGTGACTCCGCGTTTTCGCATTTGCACGCGTTTACCGCGAAGATCAGATCCATTGATATAAACTTCAAAGAGTTTCTTTCCTTTTAAGGTGTAATTCGAAATTGCCATTTTTAGGCTCCTGTTTTTTGGACAAGGGCCATGCAATCTTTTTTCCGGAACCGCAGATGTCTTCCGAGTCTGAAGGCGGGCAATCGCCCGCGACAAACCAGAATACGAACTGCGTTCGGAGTAATAGAAAGAATCTTTGCTACCTCATTTGTTGACAACCAGCTATTCGCAATTTCAAAGAGCGAACCCGAATTTTCATTCGGGCTAATTGAATTCAATGTCATATAATTTCCTCTGAAAATCAAGAAAAGAGTCGCGTCGGAAAGCGATTGAAAGCCGCTTTGATAAACGAAAACTCATGATTTATGAAAAGTGATTTTTGATGCAGCGGCAGTAGCCGAAAGGATCTAGTTTTTTAAACGAAGTAAAAACGAAGCGGGCTCGACAATCTTAA
Organism: Bdellovibrionales bacterium; assembly: GCA_043739185.1. Lineage (GTDB taxonomy): Bacteria > Bdellovibrionota > Bdellovibrionia > Bdellovibrionales > JAMPXM01 > JAYTQQ01. The sequence goes on along the minus strand of JAYUEN010000223.1, from coordinate 12,696 downwards.
TATTCTTAAAAACTTTGAGCGGGAGCAGGTGCTCTCTATCGCCAGTTACAAGGTACTTTGCACGGCCAAGAATGGCAGTCTCCAAAACCAAGTTGTCGGCATGATGTCCAGCTATCGCATGAATGGTGCCCTTTGGCTCATACACATCGGCAATTTGCGCAATCCTAAAACACAGATGTTTGGCGCGCTTTGGATTCACGTCGAACTTCTTAATCAAGTTGCGATTAAGCTCTTCAAGGATCAGGGTTGAAGTCACCACCTGAAATTTGCGGCTGAATGCAAGGCTTACAATTTCGGCGGGGACGCCCGAAAATGCCAAGCCGCTAATCCAGACATTGGTGTCTAGACAGACTTTCAACATTATCTTCGACCTTCGCGTACAATTGCTGCCACATCACCGGGCTTGATGCCCTTGGCCTTTGCCGATTTTCGAGCTTCTTTTCTAACATCTTTAAGCACCTTGTTGGCTGCGTACTGACGGAAAGCTTCTCGAATAACTTCGCTCACTGACCTGCGCTCGTCTCTGGCCATTTCCTGAACCTCTTTTGTCATATCGAGGGGCAGAGATACTGATACCACTTGAGCTTTATTTGTGGCCTTCATTTGAAACCTCCATTCTTAATAATCTTATTAAGAATAGCATGCCCTCTCCTCGTATTCAATAGCCTGGTGCCCAAATTGGTCTTGGATATTTAGACGGGGTCATCTCGAATACCAGCCAAGCCATCAGTTACACTTGAGCCAAGTGCTTCTGACTCATCGGCTTTTTTGGGGCGTCGCGACCTCTTTTGCTTCGGAACAGCAGAAGCTGCTTCCTCACCATTTGGTGCCGTTGCCCGCTTGACGACTGACAATTCAATGCTGCGAATCTCATTTTGCAGACGGGCAATTTGATCTGAGTCGCCGGAAATGAGTGCCTCTTTTAGCCGTGGTGTAATCCAGTTCAAATGCCGGATCGGATCGTAGTGGTTGGCGCGAATCTGCACAATTTCCTTTGGTGTGAGTTCACCCTTTCGATCGCGAATTATAAAATTAACCAAGTCTGATTTCGTAAGCTGTAAAAAGCCATTTGAGGATTCATCTAACTGCTTAAGCCACACCGCCACTTTTACAGCTTCAACCTTGCCAAGTTTTATCCGCTCAATCTCAGGCTCGTGTTTGGATTTTGCGGGAAGTTGATTGTTCTCTTTTTCATCAAGGGCATTAGGGCCGGTTAACGGGACCATGTTGTCTCCCTTTCAATTCGATAAATATAGTGACCCTCTTCCCATTCGATGCCGCCATTTTTAATTGCGGCAGGGATCCAGATTTTTTTCACACTTGGAGCCAGCAGTTTCGGCGGTGGAGTTTGGTCCTTAACGTCAGCGGGTTTCTTATTCATACTTGCGCAACCACTGACAAAGAGACAAAGCATGGTCGCAGTCCAAAGAGTAAATTTCATAAAGCACATCCTTTAAGGGAGTAAGTTTGAATTTGGGAGCATGCGAAACACCCCCTCATTCAAGGAAGTGTCCCCATTTTGGAAATTTCTAACGTCTTGTTTTGCCTAGAACTTTTCGGCCATCGAGGTGGACGCTAACTCTCGAGTTTCCCCTGAAGGTCCCTATGATTTCACCTATAAAATCCCCGCAAAGTCCCTGGTATTTATCGCGTAATGTGAATAGGTTTTCTGACCGTTCGTTGGTAACCATCGCATCCCAACCGTTTTTTTGAAAATCATTGAGGTCCACGAACACATGGTAGTTGTTCGTGTCATCCTTAATGCAGGTCTTTGCACTCAAAATCTGGTCCTTGATGAATGCATCGCCGACCAACCAGAATACCCGATCGATTCCGGCTGACATTTTGTAGAACCGAAGAATTCCTTCATACTGCTGAGTGCTTTTTGCCGAGAGCTCTGCCTCATAGGAAAAAGTCCAGGCTTCTTTGGTTCCGACAATTCTGGTATAGCCATCGGATCTGTGTTCCTTGGTCGGCGGGACCCAAGGTGGATAGTGGCTTACGCCTCGCCTGCGGAGATCCTGTTCGGTGAAAAACAAAACCCTGGGATTCTGATGTGTGGACCATTCACCAAGCTGGAAGGCCTGAACGAGTCGATCATGGCGGTGATTCTCGGATAGATAGCCTTCTTCTTCAAGTTGTCCGAGGTAATTAACTGTCTCGGCAAATCCAAACTCTGTGAGGGACCAAACGTAAAATCTTTCTCGCGAATGAAAGTAGTCTTGAATGTAACCCTGAGTCTTGAGGCGCTCTAGGATTTTGTAGGTGGAGTAGACGGAATTAGGTCGGCCAATGGCTTCATGAATCGAGGCCGTTGACGCAATTTTCCATTTCCAGATATATTCTAAAATCTTGGCACTTCGCCAACTCAAGAAAGATTCGATTCCCGGTTTGGACTTGATAGGTTTTTGTCTTCGGACTTTTACTGAATCCATAACGGCCCCCCTAATAAAAAATTAACTGAATAAATAAGTTTGCACTTCACAGGTCTGAGAACCGAATTTCCAGACTGCGCGGCCTTTGATTTCTGGATTTAGGTCAAAAGCCCGCTTGGTGCCAAGGGCTGATACGCTGGCCGCTTGTGATGGCATCGGAAAACATAATACAGCCGGGATATTCGACTTCACGGTTTGGTCGAAGTTGGATGAATCTGGGCGCTGAGTGGCAATGATCAAGTGGACACCAGCTGCCCGACCCTGACGGGCAATTCGGTTGACGGCTTCGCGGGCTGCAAGAACCGTTTCTCGGTTCGCTTTTGACCTGGTGACGTAGAGCTCTGCGATCTCATCAATTATGATGTACTGCCGTCGGATCTTTTGGCTCCCACGATCAACGCCATCAGTGTCAACTTTCTTTGGCTCGTTTGCCGGATCGTAGTTATCTAGCGACGAGGCCTTGGCGCTTGCCAGCCGATTTAATCTGGTTTCAAGTGATTTCCCAAGTTTGGCCAAGTGCTCAGCACAGGGAAGGGTATCTGCCTTGTGAAAGAAATTTGAGCAATCCGTGCCAAGTCTGTTTATTAACTCAGCAAGCTCCATTCCGCCTTTGAAATCCAGGAAGTGAACTTCAGCGCCTGGGTTGTTCTCGGTTAGAATCGTAGTCAAAACTTTTAGGGCATTTGATTTGCCGCCGCCGGTCTGTCCGTTGACACTTAGGTGCGCAATGTCCCGCATGTTGACCTTAATCGGACCATCATAGGTCACGCCAATTGGGATGTCGCCGTCACGGTAGCTGGCAGAGTTCTCAAGGTGGACCTCGCGGGCCAAGTCCTGTAGAGCATAGACCAAGTTGATTCGGCTTTTATCATTTGGCTCCTCATACATTTTAACAATCGACACATTGAAATGGGCTTCTAAGTTTGCTGTGTTGTCCTTGAACTTTTGAATCGGAACACCATTGGCATGAAGTTTTAAATTTCTAACGTGTTCATCAATCGGTAAATCTGAAATAAAGGCGGGAAATTTTCGATTTGCTTGAAGTCCGCAGTATTCAAATGCAGACCGCAACTTACTAAGGAACTGAGTTCGATAAAAAGCTCGTTCAAAAGACCAAATAACAAATCCTGAAAAAATTGACGAGTACACCAAAACCGATCTCATGATGTCCGTTAACTTCAGCCATTCACGGTCAAAAAAATTGCCAAGATAGACGTCGGCCCTACAGACAAAAAAGATACCGATCATGAGACCTGGATAGACATAGCGGACAACATCAATTTTTTCGTGCCTAATACCGTTCACAAGTTCGCAGGTTGAATTCCATAAAAAACGAGTCGTCCAAAAGAGCCGATCATACCAAAATTCATTTGCTTTATTTTGCGTTGCCATATTTTTCATCCTCATTTTTTTTAGGTTCATCTACGATTACAAGTAGGTCTGATCCGGCTTTGACCTCAATAATATTTGGCGAGCGCTTGAGCTCTTCCATGTAGGCCTGACTCTGATCAAGGGCCGCCTTGGAGGCTCCCGCAAGTGCGCCGTCTCGGATGGAGGGTCGTTGTGGCAGGAACATCGAACTTCCGCTTGTTGTTTGCATTCCGTCTGCCATTCCACCCAAGAATCCAAATGCCATGGCTCCGGCCATTTTCTTGGCCCTGGTGCCGACAATCGCACCTTTCAAGCCTAAAACTTTGTCCGATGGATCGAAAGCCTGGGCGCGAATCGCAAAGCTTTCGCCAGTGGGAAAGATTACTTTTCTAAATTCCACCATCAATCGCTCTTCACCGGATTTTCCACTTCCGAATAGCACCGAATTTTCAGGAATCACGGGCTCACCATCGACAATCAGTGGTGCCGTCAAGCGGGCCTTCACAATGCCATCTGTTGCACCACTTGATAAAATAGCCAGCATCTCGCTGCCGGTGGGGACTTCGGCGATAGATCGAAGGTTGACCACGCGAATCTTGCCTAGGTCACTTGAAACTGACTTGGGCTTTGGAATAAGATTAGTCAGATCCTTTTGAGTCATGATTTTTGCGCCAAGATCGACTTGCCCGCGGGTCCCATCTGGACCCGGCAGGGATTTTCCCTGGTGGGGTCTCGTATCTTTTTTAGATGTGAACATCATGGTGATGAAAACTATCGAGACCAGGAACATTGCAACCAGGACGGAGCTTCGCATACCCTGGGAATTAAATTGACCCTCACTTGCGCGAATGAATTTATCCTTACCAATAGACTCGGAGCCAACGTCTGCTTTGATTTCTACCTGTTCTTGATCTTTTTCTTTATTCATGAAATTTCACCTCGAATTGAGAATCCTTTGGATCTTTCACAATTAAAATATCGTCGCCATGTGATTTAACCGAAACCAGATCGAAAACACATCGGCGCTCCTCAAGATAGACAACTGCATTTGTGTGTCCTCCCGGAGTCACCGAAGTGATGACCAGATCATTTTTTATTTGCTTGAAGTCGAAGGCCTGTGATCCGGGAACCACATCCTTTGGTTTAAATGGAAAATTTAAAACGGTGACTCGACCGCGCATGACATGCACCACCTTTGGAACCTTTTCATCACAGGCGATTCCTTTTTCAGTGTCCTTGGATTTCGACGTAGTGACGGCTAGGAGCATTATGGGTAAAAGCATGAGAAATAAAAATGGCTTCATTTTGGCTTCTCCTCTTTGGTGGTAGGTTGCACAGGTTCGGCGGTCGAAAGTAATAGTCCATAGGGATTGAGCTCATTGGGCGTCACTTCTTCGAATGTAATTCGAACCTGCGCCTTCAGTGCCGAACGCAGTTCCCCAATAGCAATGAGCCGGTCAATATCCACGGTGGCTTCATTTTTTGTTAGATGAACTGCGCGAATCAGAACCGATTGATTCATGCTTCGGGATTTCATTTCTTTTTGCTCTGTATCACGCATGAGCATTTCTTTTGGATTAATGAAGAGCTCCGGCGCGTTGGCGTCTGAATTGAACCGCGCTGTCATCATTAGTTTGACAGCACTTTCGACATCACCAGGCTTTCGCAATAGTTCGGTTGGCTGGACAATTTCCAGTCCGTGGCTTGTTCGTTCAACCATCACCGGGGCCTTGTCAAACATGAGCATACAAACTCCAGCAAGGACCCCGGCCACCAAGACCAGCATTTGTGTCAGGTTTCGTAAAAATCGGTTTTCTTTTTGTGTTACATCAACAGCAGATGAAAATTTCATAGTTTAAATTCCTCCAAATTAAATTGTAAAAAATCAGTATCAAGCATTAATTTCACCGTCGGCGTGGATCACGATCATGATTATCACCGGACTCGTCCTCTTTTCTGCCTCCCGTGACGGCTCCCATTACTTTATTTGAACCCTGTTTTGCTTTGCTCAAAAGATCAGTTGGCGTAAGTGCAGCAGTTGCCAACATTGCCGCTCCCATAGTTGCGGCAGTATTTTGCAGTCCGCCCTTTAGTAAAGACCGAACAATCATTGGAGTGAGCAGAACCGAAAAGGCCAACATGACATTGAGTAAAATCGCAGTTATAAAATCAATGTCATAATGGGGATCATTAATCGTCGACAGGGCAAAGCTCCACAAAAGTGCAGCAAGCACCGACCAACATATTTTCCACAAACAAACTTCAAAGAGCGCTTGAAATAGCCCCAATGTGGCAGAAGCCGTCTTTGGCATTGTGAACGCCGCAATCAATAGCGGCGAAAATATGTAAAGCAAAGTCCAGGTCAAAAGGTACATTGCATCAGCCACATACACCGATGCGTAGAGCAGAAAGTAGGTGAGATAACTCACGAGCAATAAAACCGAATCCTTAACGCTGACCCAGGACCAAGTGAGGTTTCCAATCTTTTCGCCCGCTCTTGCGACCACGAGTTTCAAATTGTTTAGTTGTCCCACCTGGCTTGCCAAATCATCGGTGATGTTGGCGAGTGCATTCATGATTTCAGGAAAGGCGGAAAGTATAAATGCCGCCAACACCGCCCGGCCCACAAGATTCAAAAACTCGGGCACCTGACCCATGGGCATTTTGAAGTAACTTAGAACTACGCCAAGGGAGATCGTAAGCAGCAGGATCGTATAAAACATAGACGAAAACAGATCGTGAATCTGCCTTGCTTCGTTTGCTAGCCAATTCATATCCATGTTAAAACCTCGGAACTGTAAAGGTCGGGTTGAGGGAACTCATTTTTGCCTGCAAGAGCTGTCCTTCTTTTAAATATTGGCCGGTCTGATCCTTATCTTTTTTATTCTGAAGTGCGAGCGCCTGGGCCTGTAGCTTCAGTCCTTGGCCGCTGGCGCGAAGCTGTTGATTCAGAACATGGATCACAACACCAAGAGATTCGGCGGTGAGTTTCGCCGCACCCCCAGGTGATGCCGCATGGGAGTAGGACTTAATATCCTCGCCAATTTGATCAAGCCTGCCTGCATATTCATTCAAATCATTGTTGAATGAAATTGCCTCTGCCACTGTCTGATCCGTATTGTGCTGAACGGGCAGAAGCAGCGAATCCACTGGTTTACCGAAAATGGTCTCAACCGCACGAGCCGCGTCGTCAACTTGCCGTAGGTCTTTGTATAGGCCAGGGTCCACACGAATTCCCAGCGTTCTAGCTAAATTGAGTGAGTCATTGATCCCGCGATTGATGTCTTGAAGCAGCCCAAGTGTGTCGTTGCCATTCTGAAAAATTTGTTTCAGTTCAGCGAGCTGTGCGATAGTTTGGGTTAGGATTTGCGCCAAGATCACTAGATCGCCGCCAAAAAAATCTGCGTTTGCCGGTTCAGGAAACGACAGACTGACAACCGCAAAAAGGCCAATTGCCATCAATATTTTTTTCATTTGAGTCCTTTCAGCGAAAAGCAGTCATCGCTTTATTTATTAAAAATGGCTTTGGGCTCCGTTTGGAAACTTCGTGGCCATTTCCTGTAGAAGCTCAAAACTGGAATCGTCTGGCCGCTGTTCTTGCAAGCGTTCAAGTGCCTTCAAATCAAGTGGATCCGTCGTCGAGAGCCAATATTCAAGTGGAGTGCTCTCTATTTTAACAACTTGCTTATCATCTCCTGCAATCAGGAAGGCTTCCGAATAAAATCCCTTTTTCGAGGTAACACTTTCGACAAGCTTCAGTTCCCGTTCATTTAGCCGCAAAATTTTTTGCAGCGATGGTAGATTTCCGCCAGTTTGTTTCAACAGCCATTTGACTGAGGCATTTGGCAAAATTGCCTGTGCGACTTTGGAGTTAGCAAAATCATCCATAGTTTGTGAGATCGCAATGGCCGATGCCCGATACTTTCGAAAGGTGCGAAACACCTCACCCAAAAACCTAGCTCCAGCTTCGTTCTCAAGTAATGCCCAGCACTCATCAAACACGACGAACTTCGGACTTGTGCGGTTGCGCTGAACTTCGCGCCAAATAAGATCGGTTATCAAAAATAAACACACGGCCTGAAGATCAGGCTGGGACTCCATGCCTTTTAGGTCAAAACACACAATTCGCTTTTTTAGGCTTAGATTTGTTTCTTGGTCGACAAACTTGCCATAAGGGGAGTCGCCACACCATGGACCGAGGATTTTCCCCATTTTTTGCAGCGCAGGCTCCGAGTTTTTCAGGAGTCTATCGCGCAAATGCGTAAGTCTTGGCGCTGTTTCCTCCGCCAAGATTTCTTTTATTGCATGTTCTATTTCAGACCGCTCGAGTTTTCCGATGCCGGTGGCCTCATCCTCTTTGGTCATGATTTCCACGAGCGACGTCATGAATTTTATCTTTTGATCAATGGCCTCGATTGATTTTTCGGTGAGATCGAACGGGTTCAATCTTAAGTTCGAGTCGGTTCCGATTGGCACATATTGACCCGAAAGGTTCTCACAGATTTTTTTATAGGATCCACCAATGTCGATAATAAATACTTGTGGATCCTCCTTCATGATCTGGGCAATCATCAAATTGGTAACAAATGATTTACCCGCGCCGCTCCCGCCGCTGATAATTTGATTAAAATTGGTGAGCGTTGGAGAAAATGGATCGAATTTGACAAGTGCTCCGGCCCTGTTTCCCAAAAGCACCCTTGGCTCTTCGTGACCCTTCCAATCACCGAAAAGAGGAAGAAAGCTTGCGAATACTTCGGTATTCATTTTTCGGGATCGTTCTCTTGCCCTACTGTTAGGTAGCGCTATGTCAAAAAAGATGGAAGTGGCCGCCAAGGATTCAACCATCCCTTCAGATCCTGAGAGCTCACGAAATTTCTGCAAAACCTGTTCGACCTGGGATTCCAGAATTTCTTCGTCGATACTTCGTAAAATAATATTAAGGGCAACCGAAAAAATCTTCGTTTCACCTGCCACGCGTTTGGCCAGCACTGACTCAATATCGGATAGCTTTGCAGCACTCTCTAAATCAGAAACGCCGCGCTTTCCAGCATACATCGCGTAAGAGATTCTCCGTTGGGTTTGAAGAACCAGGTCTTCACGCCCCTGATCCAAAACTTCTGCCGTTAGGCACAACTTGGAGTCAAAGGGAAGCTCGCGCAGACGCTCACTCATGGATGCAAAGGTTTGTTCGGGCATGATCTTGAGCGACAACACCCTGTGGTGAAACTGCCCAAGCATAAAGCCCTTGGTGGAAACAATTAGGTCATTTAGTAATAAGTCGTCTCTTATGTCTTCTTGGTCAAAGTTGACTCCCTCGACTGGATGACCTGGATTCCATTGATCAAATAACAAAGCGAAGGATTCGGACTCAAGTAATGGACGAGATCCCACGCCGACCAATTCAAGGCCTTTTTGTGTAGAGGCCACCACCTGCCGAAATAATTTCAGTTCGGGCTCAAGTTGTGATCTTGACCATTCGGTGACATCATCTTTTTTTTGCCAAATTCTGAATTTACGGTCGCGCTTCAGTGTCCGGACAAAGGGTCTTCTTAGAATCAGATATAATTTTTGATTCGGAATCTGACCAGCATCATCGCGAGCCCGAATCTTAAACAGACGCTCGCGCAAAAGCTGTTCTGCCAAATCTGGTGCCGACTCCACCATTAATTGTTCATGTTGATCAAGCGTTGATCCGACACCACGATCAATCACTTGGACAAACTGCATTGAGAGTGGGTCCCTCAGGCCATTTAGAAAATCGCAGGTGAGGTTGTGAATGGAATTCAAATAATCATCGGTAGCTGTGGAAATATCTTTAGCCTTCAGCTCAAGAATAGCCCCGAGTGAATAGTCCTTAAAAATCAAGAGGCCATCTTCGAAACCCCAGACTTGAAGTTTATCGACAAGTGATTGCTTGATCATGTTCGTCCTTTCAATATATTTTTTGTAAATCGCGCCCGTTTGTGGGCTAGCGGGAAGCTGCTGAAAACCAAGGGAATGAACTGAAATCTCACCCAATGGAGGAGATAGTTTTCAGGCTTTCCCGCTTTGCCCAGTCGCAGAAATAGAGCCAGCGCCAGTGCTGGAACCCAGGTGATGAAGAACTTGTAAGGCAAGCCCTGAAATAGAAAATTGAGCACTGATAAAAAAAGAAAAACAGCCAGCAGATCAACGATCTCAAATCCAAGAACAAGCGCTTTTTTATCAAGGCAGCGGTATACATTTGATGTCTTTAGTGCCATTTGCTTAAGTCCTTCCCTGGAGTTAGTGAATTAAACTTCGAATGAGAGAAACAATTGATTCGGCCCCGAAGCCAACAATCGCACCTACCACTGCATAAAAAAGATGTTGACGAGCGTTGGGGTGGCCCGCCACGAAGCTCAATCCGGCCACGGCGAGGCCGCACATGGCCCCGAGTGGAAGCAGAGTGCCCACAAGTTTGTCCTGCACGGCTTGCAGGGAGCTTTCGACAGATCCTAGGGCAAACTGTGGGCTGAGGAAGAGTACGCTAGCCGCGATAACGTATCCGGTGGTCCAGTGGAGTTTTTGGACTCCCGTTGTTGTATTCAGATTTTTGGAATTTTTTTCCTTCAAGATTAATGAACTCTTCATAGGTCAGGTCCTTTTGTTTAGGGGTTAATTTCAGCAATAGGCGTTTCAGTTTTGAAAATATTCGGCGGATCATTCGAAGTTCTCTTCGCTGTCGGACTCGTTGTCGTCAGGCTCAAGATCGCAGTCGTCAAAATCATCGTCATTTGACTCAGAAGTTGATGCGTCCAGAACGTCCAATAGCGTCTCCATAAAGTCGTCGTAATAATCATTCAGATTATTATTTGTTGTTCGTTCCTCAGCAGGAAGCAGCTGCCAAAGCTCTTTAATCTGAGTTTCAACTTCCTCCGCGACGAGAAAGTCACCCTGATTTGTATGACCATCAACTTCAGCAACAAGGAATTCATTCAAATGATCAATGATGACATCGACCTCTGCGGTTCGGTGATCGGCCGATATTAAATCAAAAAAATCTTCACACTTTTCAAATAACTTTTCGCTTAACATTGAATACTCCTTTTAAAGCTTTAGGCCGGTTTGTGACTGAACAATAGAACGCTTAATTTTTGCGACGGATGCATGGCAGATTTGACAAACGCTGTTCATGCCCATTTGAAGTCGCTGTGCAATTTGACGAATGGACTGGTCACACCAAAATCGTAAATAAACGATTTCCTGCGATGTCGACGGCAGTAGAAGCACTGCTTTTCTCAAGCTGTGATTTTTAAGATGCTGAACTTCGTTTTCGAAATTATTTGGATCATAAAATCGCGGCTCCTTTGGTGGTGGCACCATTGGCTGATCCCAAATTGCTGTCTCAATTGGGCGCTCATAACTATTCGCACCCCTCATAAATTGGCGGGCGATAAATTTGTCCCCGCCAAGTCCCCGTTTAAGACTTCTAATGCCGCTATTTTTGATTTGGCACACTCGAGGCTGAGAAAGGCAAAGTTCCGCAGCAATTTCAACTTGAGTGCGTCCGTCAAGAAAAGTGGCGCGCAAAATTTCAGCCTCGCGTTCACTTAATTGACTGAGCATTCGTTCAATTAAATTGCGTTTTGCGGGTGTTTCCGATTTTGCGAGAGATTCGAAAATGGTTTCGAACTGCTCCTCGCCAATTTTCTGATAAACCGCGAGCGTGATGAGAACCTCGCGGCAACTGCTCCCGTACCAATTCAGATAAGCTTGCCAGGTGCCTGGAGCCCATGTCTTACAAATCTCGCTAAGCTCAATCGTCGGAATCTCTACTCCGGATCCCGTCAGCCATGGTCGTTCAAAAGTTTTCTTCATCGTTCCCCCATTTGTTTTTGCCAACGAAACCGTTTCGTTGGTGGAGATGACGAATTGCAATGACGGCACCGCGAGCCAGAAAATCGGACAAGCTTCTGATATGCCTGCCGAAATTCGGAAACAGCGAAAATTATGACTTTTGAAAAACGAGCGAAGAGCCGTTTACTTTCGACCTCAGCTCAAAATACCTGCACGGAAATCCGCGCTGGACTTCAGATCGAGGTTAAGCTTCGAAAGCTAAAAGACTCTCTAGTGGGTCACAACTGTGCCCGTTGGACTCTGGAGGAATTGCCCTATACCACTTGGCGCTATGAATTTTAAAATTTGTGATTGTCGCATTGGGCATTCTTTTTATTTGGACAATCCAAATTCTCTGCTCCACACTGGATTTGATTAGAGTTCAGAAATAAACCCAGTCAATCGGAGATCGCACAATGGCAAAAGCAAAGAAAAAAACAGCAACAAAAAAAGCCGCCTCTAAATCAGCTTCCAAAAAATCACCTGCAAAAAAAGTCGCAAAGAAAGCGGCGTCAAAGAGAAAACCAAATCCTGGTTTTATGAAAGCACTTACTCCCAGTGAGCAACTCGCCAAAGTTGTCGGTGCCGTAGCTTTAGCTCGAACAGAAGTGGTGAAAAAGCTCTGGATCTATATAAAAAAGCATAAGCTCCAAGATCCTAAAAACATGCGTAACATTATTGCGGATGATGTTCTTAAACCAATTTTCGGTGGCAAAGCCGTCGTTTCAATGTTCGAAATGACAAAACATGTTTCAAAGCATCTGAAATAATTATTTTCAATCCCGCTACCGTGAAGGATTTTTTGGTTGAGAAATATTTTTTGTTCAATCTTAATATTAGTCTGCCTTTCACTCTCAGCGCATGCGGGAGAAAAATGTGTTTTTGATCACATATTGATGACACTCCCGCTTAGGGACTATCTTGAGCTAAGAAATTTCCTGTCTCTAGAAAGCACTCGCGAAATTGCGGGAATACGATGGGTCAGGGATCCTTCAAATGAGAAGGGCTTTGCTAAATTTGACGACGACTCATA
>JAYUEN010000222.1:0-5144 GCA_043739185.1 Bdellovibrionales bacterium | reverse complement strand
AGTCGATTGCGGATGCAAAGGGAATTGACGAAGCCATGAAGCTTGGGACCAATCAACCTATGGGACCGCTAGCACTTGCTGATTTTATTGGGCTTGATACTTGTCTTGCGATACTCAATGTTTTGCACGATGGCTTGGGTGATCCGAAATATCGACCTTGTCCACTTTTAATAAAATATGTTGAAGCTGGCTGGCTCGGGCGTAAAACCGGTCGCGGGTTTTATCCCTATACGTAGACCAAAAGTCCATTTCAAAGGAGGCGACAAATGAAATTTGGAACTCTCGACTATTCTCAAAGTGAATTGGTTGCAACGATTACGATTGAGCGACCCGACGCAATGAACGCTTTGAATGTTCAGTTGATAAATGATTTTCACCATCTGCTTGATCATCTTGAAAAAGCTTCAGACATTCGAGTCGTGATCCTAACTGGGAATGGCGAAAAAGCATTTGTTGCAGGCGCTGACATAAAAGAGATCGACCAGTTAACAGCGCGCCAAGCATTTGAATTTGCCCAAAACGGGCAATCCCTTTTTTCTCGGATTGAAGCAATGCCGGAGCCCGTGATTGCGGCGGTAAATGGTTTTGCACTCGGCGGAGGTTTAGAGCTTGCATTGAGTTGCGATTTTATTTTGGCTAGTGAAAAGGCTAAATTTGGCCTGCCCGAATGCACGCTCGGAATTATCCCGGGATTTGGCGGAACGGTTCGTCTGCCTCGCAGAGTTGGCCAAGGCATGGCAAGAGAAATGGCTTTGAGCGGAAACTTTTATTCAAGTGCCGAAGCGCTTCAGATGGGACTTGCAAATCATGTTTATCCCCAAGCCGAATTGATGACCGAAGTTCGCAAACTTGCTTTGACCATGGCGAGTCGTGCGCCCATTGCACTATCAAAAATAAAGAAGTCGATGCTTGAGGGCTATGATTTGGGATTGCCAGGGGCACTTGAATTTGAAGCTAAATTGTTTTCAGAATGTTTTGGCTCTCAAGATCAAAAAGAGGGCACAAAAGCTTTTATTGAAAAGCGCAAGGCGCAATTTGTAGGAAAATGACAGGTCTATTGTTGAGATAAATAAAGGTTAGTTTATATGGCACGAGCTCCAAAGAATAATATTCGAATTGTAACGGCAGCAAGTCTTTTTGACGGACACGATGCAAGTATCAATTTGATGAGAAGACTTTTGCAGGATATGGGAGCAGAGGTCATTCACCTTGGACACAATCGATCTGTATTAGATGTGGTGACCACAGCTTTGCAAGAAGGAGCGCAGGCGATTGCGCTTTCGTCTTATCAGGGCGGCCATATGGAGTATTTTAAATATGTACGCGATCTTCTTGATCAGGCCGGAGCCAATTATGTGAAGATTTATGGTGGCGGTGGCGGAGTCATAGTTTATGACGAAAAACGTGAGCTAGAGGCTTACGGAATTTCTCAAATCTTTCACCCTGAAGACGGCAGGCGCCTTGGTCTTGAAGGCATGATTCAAATGATCATTGATGGGGCCGACTTTTCAAGTGTGGCTCCTGAGACTCTAAAAGCATTAAATAAAAATATCGATTTGCGACCGGAGTTGCCGCATCGTCAATTGGGGCTTGCATTAAACGCAATTGAAAAATCTGAGAAGCCAAATGCAGAATTATTAAAAGAATTGTCGCATTTTAAAAATAAGGCTCCTCAAGCGCCTCTTGTTTTGGGAGTTACTGGAACCGGTGGCGCCGGAAAGTCTTCTTTGGTTGATGAGCTGGTGCAAAGAATGCTCAATGCTTATCCCAATATGAAAATCGGCATAGTTTGTGTTGATCCGAGCAAGCGTAAAACTGGTGGAGCTTTGCTTGGAGATCGCATTCGAATGAATTCACTTTCACGGCCCGGAACTTTTATGAGGTCTGTGGCCTCTCGGGGATCAGGCAGTGAAATCGCAAAGTGCTTACCCGAAATGCTAGAGTTTTTAAAAACTATGGATTTTGACCTGTTAATTGCCGAAACCAGTGGAATTGGCCAAGCCAGTGTCGCGATCACAGAGATTTCGGATTTGTCACTTTATGTCATGACCTCTGAATTTGGCGCCCAATCCCAGCTTGAAAAAATTGATATGATTGATTTTGCTGACCTCATTGCAATTAACAAAGCAGACCGCAGAGGCTCGTTAGATGCTTTGAGAGATGTACGAAAACAATACAAGCGGTCGCGAAAATTATTTTCATCAGAGGATGAATCCTTACCTGTTTTTTTAACTCAAGCTGCACAATTCAATGATCTTGGTGTGAATCAACTCTTCTTCAAATTGACCGATGCCCTTCATGAAAAATCCAATAAAAGTTTTGCGAAACTTTCAGATAGCTACCGACAAACGGTAAAAGGCGTAAATCGAAAAAGTATCGTGCCACCAGATCGGCAAAATTATCTCGCCGAAATTGTATCCAGTGTTCGCGATTATAAATCGAAAACCAAAGAGCTTTCAGAAAAAGCCTCATATCTTGGCGCGCTTGAGCTTCTCAAGAGTAAAAATATTGGCCAGAATTTAAGTAGCGAAATTCAAAAAACCCAAGATGCTTTGGGCGAGAGGCTTTTAGGCGAACTTAGGAATTGGGATACACTTAAAAAACAATATTTGAGTGATGAATTGATTTATAAGGTTCGCGGGCGTGAAATTAAGCAGAAACTCACTCTTAAGACCTTGAGTGGAACCAAAATGCGAAGAGTGGCGTTTCCGGAGATTCGGGACTGGGGAGATCGGCTCAAATTTTTGCGTTTAGAGAATGTTCCAGGGGATTTTCCTTTCACCGCAGGGGTTTTTCCGCTCAAACGTGAAGGCGAAGATCCTATTCGGATGTTTGCAGGCGAAGGCTTGCCAGAGAGAACCAATAAGAGATTTTTATTTTTGAGTGAAGGACAGCCTGCGAAACGTTTATCAACGGCATTTGATAGCGTCACATTGTATGGCCAAGATCCTGATCCGCGCCCTGATATATTTGGGAAGGTCGGCGAAAGTGGAGTCAGCATCTGCACACTTGATGATATGAAAAGACTGTACGCGGGCTTTGATCTCTGTGCGCCGAATACTTCAGTCAGCATGACAATCAATGGTCCCGCGCCCATAATTTTGGCTTTCTTTATGAATACGGCAATCGATCAGCAAGTCGAGAAATTTGAAGTTAAAAATGCGCGAAAACCAAGTGCTGATGAATTGAAACTGATTTCAAGTGACACCATTAAGAGTGTGCGAGGGACTGTACAAGCAGATATTTTAAAAGAAGATCAAGGTCAAAACACCTGCATTTTTTCAATTGATTTCGCGCTTAAAATGATGGGTGATATACAAGAGTATTTCGTTCAGAATCAAGTGCAAAACTTTTACTCGGTGAGTATTTCGGGTTATCATATTGCAGAGGCCGGAGCCAATCCGATTTCGCAACTCGCTTTTACTTTGAGCAATGCTTTTAGTTTTGTAGAATACTATCGATCACGCGGACTCAAGGTTGACGAATTTGCACCCAATCTTTCATTCTTTTTTAGCAATGGTTTAGACCCTGAATATGCGGTGATTGGTCGCGTGGCCCGCAGGATTTGGGCGATCGCAATGAAATATTTGTATCAGGGCGAAGAGCGTTCGCAAAAATTGAAGTATCATATTCAAACTTCGGGCCGATCACTTCATGCGCAAGAAATTTCATTCAATGATATTCGAACAACATTGCAGGCCCTGCTTGCGATTTATGACAATTGCAATTCACTACATACCAATGCCTACGATGAAGCTATTACCACTCCAACTGAAGAGAGTGTTAGACGAGCGGTTGCGATTCAAATGATCATCAATCGGGAATTCGGAATGGCTCGAAATGAAAATCCGATGCAGGGAAGTTATTTTACAGATGAACTCACAGAACTAGTTGAAGAAGCGGTACTCGAAGAATTTTTGCGTATCAATGAGCGTGGCGGCGTATTGGGCGCCATGGAGACTCAGTATCAGCGTGGTAAAATTCAAGATGAAAGTATGCTCTACGAGCATCTCAAACACTCAGGTGAGTTGCCGATTGTGGGTGTGAACACTTATATTGATCCCAAGACAATGCACGCGGATTATATTCCACCGAAAATTGAACTTGCTCGTGCTTCACAAGAAGAAAAGTCTTTTCAGCTTAAACGAGTTCAAGAATATCAAAAGCTTCATGCCGCTCAAGCAAAAGAGGCTTTGGCTCAATTGAAAAATTCAACACTTGCCGGAGAAAATATTTTTGCAAGTCTGATGACGGCCGCACGTAGCTGCACGCTTTATCAAATGACTCAGGCTCTTTATGAAGTCGGCGGTCAATATCGACGAAATTTATAATTTTTAAGTAACTTTGAGGACCCCATGAAAGGCTTTTACATCAAGTGAAATTTGATATCCTTGCAATCGAAAAATGTTTGGCAATAGTTGTATTTGTAGCTGCCTTGAGCTTTCCGAATGCGGCTCTGGCCCAACGACAGGTATTAAAAACCCACGAAGTGATTGTAAAAAAGGGCGATGTTTACCAGGGGGTGCATTTTCCTGAGGCCACGCGCTTAAATATTGTTGATGAAAATGATTCTGTGGCTTCGGCTATTATCAGTCGCGATTTTAATTTGAGTGGCTACTTAATTAAGGCCGGAACCTATTTGCAAATCTGGGGAAATGGCGTTTTGTTTGAGATTGAGGCCCGCAAACGCCAGAAAATCAATGGCATCATTTTTGGCGAAAATGAAGCAACTATTCGATTCAATCAAGAGGCCAAATTAGAGGATATATATTTGCGTAAGCCAAAAATCATAGGTGGTTTTGAGTTTGCAGATGGCTATCATATTCAATTTTTTCCTAACGGTAAATTGGAGAAAGGAAATCTTTCTCGAGATCAATCATTCGGTGGTCTTAATTTAAAAGCTAAATCAGTGGTGCAGTTTTATGACACAGGTAAATTAAAGCAACTCAAGCTTTCTCGTGAATCTCGATTGGGTAGTTTTGTGCTGATCGGTGACCCTAATTTTGCCAATCTCGGCGAAACTGAATTTTGGCCTAATGGAATACTCAAAGCGGGGATTCTTGCTAAAGGTATTTTGATTCAAGGTTTTCTTTGCGCTCCCGGTCCAATAGCTTTTTTTGAATCTGGCAAGTTAAAGACTTTTG
>JAYUEN010000221.1:0-43761 GCA_043739185.1 Bdellovibrionales bacterium | reverse complement strand
TTTAGGGCAGTGCACGGACTTCTAAAGACAAAATTCCACGCACTCCTCCACCAGATTTTTTAAACTCTCGGGCCTGGCGAAAACACCCGAGAATCGAGATCGCTAAGTTACACCGGTTCAGATTGCGCAATCACCAAACTGGCCGATGGGCATCAATTAAGCTGCCAATTGATAAGAGTTATCAACTAATTGGTTGCTCGTTTTTACGAGGTCCTCGAGCGCCCCGACATGCTCCCAAAACTTCAACATCCCCGTCGAAGCCATTACGCCCCCATAGAGAATAAATTTAAAAGAACGACTCAGTTAAGCCAGTTGGGGATTATAGCTCGAATACTAAAAATTTACTATAAAATTTGGTGCGTCCGCGAAGAGCTTCGCATAAATTAGAGATATATGGTTGAAAACGTAAAAGTTGAGAACGTTTCGGATACCGCACTTTGGGTGGCCACCTTTCGCGCTCGCGAAACCAAGCGTGCGGACGCGCTCTTTAAAGATCCTTTGGCAGAGAAGCTTCTTGGCGAGCGTGCCGAGAAAATAGCCAAGCTCTTGGGTTTTTCAGAAATTATTTATTGGGTTTTGGTGACCAGAACAATCGCGATTGACCGGCTTATTTTAAAATCAATAGATCTTGGTGTCGACACCATTATCAATCTAGGAGCGGGTCTTGATACTCGGCCGTATCGAATGAATTTGCCAAAAAATCTTCGTTGGATTGAAATTGATTTTGAAAATATGATAAAATTTAAAAATGAAAAATTGCAGGCCGAGACCCCAGTTTGCAAATTAGAACGTATCGCGGTTGATCTTTCCCAAAACGAAATGCGACATGAGGTATTTAGTAAAATTGGCCACGAAGCAAAAAGAGCCTTAATTATTACTGAAGGGGTCATTCCCTATTTGAGCAATGAATCTGCCGCCAATCTAGCCAAAGATGTTTTGGCTATTCCTAGCTTTGAGTATTGGATTCAGGACTTTCGTAATGGTGGATTGAGACGTCATGCTCCACGAAGTTTCAAAAAGCATCTCAAAGATGCGCCCTTTTTATTCGAAGTAAAAAACTGGTTGGGCTTTTTTGAGGAACTTGGCTTTAAAATCAATGAAACTATTTCGGCTCTTGATGTGGCTATTCAAATCGGCAGACCATTTCCGATGCCCTTTCCTTGGAATATAATTTCAAAAATAGCTCCGAAAGTTTTCAGAAAAAAAGCGATGGAAGAATTTCGCCGGGACAACGGCTATGTCCTATTTCAAAGGTCTAAGGACTAAGGGCTCGTCCGAGTTCTGGTCTCGTCTTTTTTCATATCAAGTTCAGACCAGAAAATGTCGATGTTTCATAGAGGTTAAAATGAGCATCAGTCGGGTCTTTAAAAAGGGCGAAGTTATCTTTAAAGAGGGTGATAAATCTGGCGCGCTTTTTCTCATTCAAACCGGAAGCATTCAAGTTTATTTACAAAGAAATAAACAAAAAATTGATCTGTATAAGCTGGGTCCAATGCAAATTCTCGCTGAGCAGACTTTGGCGGGTAGTCAAACTCACGCCGCATCTGCAGTTGCATTAGTTGAAACAACGGCAATGGAACTTTCCTCTGAAGCCGTAAAGCCTCAAATATTGGCGCTCAATCAAATAATGAAACTCATAGTAAAAAGTACTATGGATAAGTTGAAGGTTCTGAGTACAGAACTTCGCTCTGTGAAACTCGAAAGAGACAATACGCCTTGCCCCCAAGATCAAACCGCAAAAGTTTTTGGCGCACTTTTTCATACTGTTCATTACAAGGGCGAGAAAAAATCAGATTGTACTGAGATCGCTTGGCCAGCACTTAAGCAATATGCTCAAAGAATTTTCGGAGAGAGCCCAAAGCGAATGGAGTTTGCCACAAATATTTTCGTCAAGATGAAACTTGCAAAATATGAAATGAACGACAGCAATGAGCAGACTGAAAGTAAAGAAGATATAGCTTCGGTTAAATTCTTTAACCCCAGCATTATTGAAAACTTTTTTGAATTTTATCAATATTATTACTTTAAGAGCGGTAAACTTGAGCTCTTAAAAGTTGATGAAACTGCTGGGCGAATCGTAAGTCACCTGCTCGATTGTGTAAAAGATATAGCGCCTGATCGCAACGGGATCGTGAGTATTCCCTTTGAAGGTATTGTTGAAAAATTTAAGACTCAGTTTGGAATCAATTTGAATACCGATCACTTTGCAGTAATTGAGCAAAAGGGTCTCTACGCAAAACGCCAATCACGCGATGCTGGTGTGATACTTTCTTTTGATTTGCGCGAATGGCAAGTGATGTTAATGAACTGGAGAATTCTAAAAGAAATCGACAAGTGGAATGAAAAGTCAGTCGTGGATGCTCAAGAGCCAGAAGAGTCATTTGTTAAAAAGACGGCGCTCGCGACGAGTGGGCCAAGCTGCCCTGACTGTCAAACTGGCTATATTGAAGGGGCCAAGTTTTGCTCAAATTGTGGCTGTAAATTCGGTGAAAAAGTAGCTTAGTTTTTAAAGCGATCGCATGAGATGCGATATCTGCTCATGTAAAAAATAATCAAGCCAACGCTTTTCTCCAACCGGCAATTTTTTTTGATTGAGATAGCCTAAGTGACCGCCAAATTTTTGAATTTGAATCTGAACCGATTTTGAAATGCGCGCACTTTTAAAATCTTCGGCATCAACAAAAGGATCATCCTCACTCGTTAAAATTAAAGTGGGTATTTGAATATCTGCTAAATACTGCGCGGCTGAGCACGTTTGATAGTAATTTTCGCGGGTTCCGAAACCAGAGGCCGGCCCCGTATAGATGGCATCAAATTGATAGGTTGAAAGCAGGGACGGGAATTTATATGTCTTTCGACTTGGTCCATTTTTTTCGCGAATTTGAACTGCACGTTTGAGTTCAACTACGAATTTTTGGTCGTAAACAAGATTGAGTCCTTTTCCCAAACGTTTGGCTGCCTTTTCTAATTGGATAGGCGCATTAACTGAGATCACGGCGTCTGGCATTGCGCTCGCCCGAATTTTAGCCGCCAATAGTAAAACCGCATTGCCGCTAAGTGAAAATCCAATTGCGATATGCAAGTGACTCGGATTGCGCTCTCTTCCCATTGAAATAATATGGCTCATATCATCACTGCGACCTGAGTGGTAAGGCTCTCCTGCTAAGCCTTCGCCTTCACCACAACCGCGATGATTGGTTATATAAACATGGGCGCCGAGTGCTTCGGCAATCACGCAAGTTCTCTGCATATAATTCGACTGACTGTCGCCGCTCAAACCGTGAAAGAGATAGATCGAAATATTCTTTTTTCCTTTGAAATACAAACTAACTAAATGATCTCCGCCAGAAACGGGTACTAAAATTTTCTCGTCAAAGGCGCGAGCCAATGGCGAAGCCAAAAGATAGGCGGCAATGGTATGTAAGTGACTTGCTTTTGCCCAAAGCGGGGGTTGGCATGAAATTATATTACTTTGCGGCTTAAACACTTTTGGTCACCCAGGATTAAAAATATTTCAAAGGCTAAGAGAGAAATGACTTAATTACTCTAAATTGAAAACGAATTTAGCACAATTATTAATAATATAGGGTCCTAAAAATGAGTTTTGCTAATACCGGAACAAAGACATTCATGGCCAAAAAATTGGCCTCGAAATCGCAGTGATCTTTCGCGTCCCAGAAAAACCAATTCAAAGAGAGCCAAATTGAGAGCCTATTCATTTCAAGACATATCATTTTTGAAGGCTTTTAAGATCCGAAAATTGATTCTCGTCGCGACTTTTGGGTTTCAAATTTTGGCTCCCAAATCGAGTTTCGCGATGGATTCGGCCGATGTTTTGCCGAAAGGTATATATAGCCCTTCGATTCGCATCGGAATAGTGAGCGGGATTGGTCAGGAGTACGGATCCGATGGAGCTCTTCAGTCCTTGGGTGATGTTCATACCATGGGTTTTGACGCCCAGAAATTGATCGCGCTCCAACCCCAGGTTGCGCAGCTTGTTTCTGCGCTCAATCAGTTTGGATCACAAAAGCTTGGGGACAAAATCAACCTAGGATATCTCAAGTTCGATATTCAGCCGCAAGTAAATTACTATGCGCCGGTATTTGCCAGAGGAATGACAGATCGTTGGACTCTAGCTATTGGAGCACCCGTCATTCATTATCAAAACAGTGTCGGACTTGAATCTACTGGTTCGAATATCGACGCCATACATGCACAAGTCGGTTACTCCTCACCGCAACTCAATGGTGCCTTTGGTTCTCTCAAAGTAAATTTGGTGAGCCAAGCTCAACAAACTTTGAGTAGCCTGGGTTATCAGCCAATAGGACAAAGCGATCGCGAATTTGTTGGAGATGTTCAGATCGCCAGTCTTTATCAATTTTATAAAAGCGATCGATTCAAATTACTTTCAAAGACTATGATAGGATTACCCACAGGTCCCCAGGCAGATCCAAATGATTTGGCGGCATTGGATAACTCAGGGCAAAGTTCTATTGAGCAACAAATCATTTTTAATTATCGCGTTTTTGGTCCACTCACTCTGGCTGCAAAGGTTTTTTACCACTACAATTTGGCCGATAAAGTTGAAAAGCGAGTGCCTCTAGATGCAAATGATAGTTTACCTGCGCAAGATCAAACCGAAAAGCTCGATCGCAAAATTGGTGATGCCGGAGGCGCAGGAGTTTCTGCGACCTACGAGATTTTTTCAAGGCTTGCATTGTCCGGGGGCTTAGAATTTCAAAGTAAAGCTGCTGATCGCTTCAGTGGGTCGATGCCTTATGACTATGCGATGTTAGATGCGGGAACAAATTCGACTTATCAGCTCGTAAAGTTTGGCTTAGCATATAGCACGGTTCAGTCTTACTTTAAGCAAGAAAGCTTTATGCCATTCATCGCGAGTTTTGAATTTTCAGATACGATTGCAGGAACAAATATGCCACATATAACCACCAATGAGTTGTGGTTAACGATGTTTTTTTAAGAGGGTAAGAGCAAGATGTTCAAATTGAGCACAACTCAATTCAAAAGGATCGGACTCGTGAGCTTGCTCGCGTTTATGGTCCTTTCGGCTTGTGCTCCAGCTTTAAAATCAAAATCATTTCCGGAGCCAGTTTCTGAATTTGGCCCTCGCAATCGTGATGCTGAAATAAAAATAGATCATATTAAAATCGAAAATTCAGCTGCAAGCAGTTTAAGTTTCGAGCGAGATATGACCTCGTCTGAATATTTCATTGCAGCTGAACATATTTTACGTTTATCAAAGAGGTCACATCCTGAGCTTGAAAATTTAGGGCACAATTTGATTGAAGGCTTTTACAAATCTAATGTGACTACGACCAGGTCACCATTTTCAAAGAGCCCTTTTCTCTTGGCTGCAATCGGCGAAACCCAAGCCGATGCCAAAGATGCGATTTTTAATGTCGTCAAAATGTTAGATGATCAAGCGGCACTGGTTCAGAGTGTCGTTGAAAAAAGTAAAACCGAGTACAATTGGCCAGGAAATGAAATTAAAGTCGACCAATTGGTCGACTTTGTCGAAACCTATATTTCATCTCTCGAGCAGCAATGGAAGCGCGCCAAACTCGATCCGCGGGTTTATAAGGGCCTACTCGATGGAATCAAAGAGCAATTCGATCCCTTAGCCGCAAAAATCCGAATCGCACTAACCGCCATGAGCCTTGAAACTAATTTAGCTAGATTCATTGCAGAATTGAATCAAGTAGCGGGCTATTTAGATGTCGAATTAGATAAGGATACCAAAGAGCTTTTGCAAAAGGGTCTCACGCTGGGAAGTTTAGTCGATAGCGCAGTTAGTGAAAATGACGGACTCAGAGTGATTGTCGCGGTTTGGCGACTCTTGGAGCCAGCAGAACGAAAAAAGCAATTTGAAGCCATGTCACCAGCGCTTTATAAGTTTTTGAATGGTGCAAGCGATGGTCAATTGGATTGCCTTGAAGGCAAACGTTGCGGACTTGATATCTATACAATTCTTGCCCGCAACTCTCAAATCTTGCCGCAAATTAAAACCTATGGTGTCGATAAGTTAAAAGACCAAGTGAATCAGGGAGCGGTACAATATGCTTCGGCATCTTTGATCCAGCAGGTTGCACCCCTTCTCAAAGCTAAGCTACCAGATATTTTTGAAGAGCGAATTGCAAAATCATTTAAAGATGAGGCTCAAGTACTGGCTGGTATTTCTAAAGATTTTAAAGCTTTTTTAAGTCCGGGCGTCGACAAATGGGCAAAAACTTATTATCAAGAAAAGCCAATCGGAATATCGGCGCTCGAATTAACCGACGTACACGTCAAATTTACCAGTTCTAAAAACTTAAGCTTTGGCAAACTCAAATCCCAAACTGTAGGTGCAGCAACTCTAGGTGCCTCAATGACCGCACTCGAGACGAGATGGGAACTGCAACAAGAGCGCTTTTCACACATTCCTCTTGAGACTTCGACAAATAAAATAATAAAAATGATGCCGAGTAAGTTGGGGCCCGAACAACTTCATGTGCAAGAGATTCTGTCACAAATTAACAAAGCACTTTCAATTGGCGGATTTCGCGTGAATGTAAATGAAAGATTCAAATCACTTTCATTTGCATTGAATCCGGATGGTAAATCTGATCCCAATCTTGATCTTAAGAGTGTTTTTGAGAATCCAATTTCATTCGTAGTTCCCGATGCTTTGATTGCTACCGATGCCTTTCATGCCGTGCCCGCTGATAAAGATCGCCTCAATGTCGATATTGAAAGCCAGGCGCAACTTTTAAAAGGCCTCAGTCGAATGGTCTATTTCTTTCGAGATTGGGAGTCCAATTCCTTCGACCGCCTTTTAGGCAATATCAAGGTCAATGATTTTGTCTTAGATCCGCGGATGAAAAGTATTGATCAGAAGTTTTTTCCGAAAGATATTTTATTTACACTTTTCATAGGTGATGCGGCGGTGATACTGAGTAATTTTGCAAAGAGTATGTCAACGATTCTGCTGCTTGACGAAAATCGCAATATGAAATGGGAGAACGAAGCTGACAATGGCGATCCATCGGCTCCGATTTCTGCAATGGCCGCTTTTGCCAATATTGTTAATGGAAAACGAAGTGAAATAGCCGATTCAACGGCTCTGTCTCATGAGCTCTTGGCTCTGGTTGAGTTTTACAATGCAACCGAAGGGATTGAAAAAACAAATTCAGTTTTTTTAACGCAAAAAATGAAAGATGGCTCAAATACTCTAGATGCCTTGCGAGACGGCCGTAAAAAAGTTTTTCTCTTAACTTCTGCAATAGCCAATTTTTTAACGCATGAAATGCAAGATCCTGATGGGGGCGTTTATCACAATTACGATATGATTAAAAAGATGCCGGTGAAAGGCCCAAGAAATTTACGAGATCAAGTCAATGTCATGGCGGCTTTAGAAAAAGCGGGAAGTATGAATTCTGCCCTCATTTACAAAAATGCTGCTTTGGATGTCTATTACTTTATCAATCGCAAATTATGGAATGCTGAAAAGGGCTTTTATTTAACAACAGAAGGCGGCACTTCGATTGGACAACTGCCTGAAATTGTCGAAACTCTAAATTTGGTCGAAAGTATAACAAGTTTGATGCCGAATGATTCGATCCTACAATGGAAAAAGATTTCTCAGCCCTGGTTAAATGCACTCAAGCAACTCTGAAAAAGTCCTCATTGAGGGACGGAATAAATCATGTTAGCGTTTTGTTATGCAAACTCCGGGCATTGAGCTGCGAATTCAAAATCTTGCGAAGAGCTATCTTCAAAACTCGATCATTGAAGATTTTAATCTCGATATAAATGCCGGAGAATTCGTCGCTGTCTTGGGCCCCTCTGGTTGCGGAAAATCAACGCTTTTGAGGTTGATCGCGGGTTTAGAGATCGCAACTTCTGGAACTCTTCAATTTTCGCAGTCTCAAGCCTCAAAAAGCTTTGTCTTTCAGGACGCCAATCTTCTCCCCTGGAGAAATTTGCGAGAAAATTTAGAACTCGTATTTGAACTTATCCAAGAGCCACATACTAAAGATGAGAAAGTCAGGCTTATCAGAGAAGTCCTAAACCTTGTTGGCTTAGCAAACGACATCGAAAAATATCCGCATCAATTATCTGGCGGAATGCGCATGCGAGCAGGGGTGGCCCGTGCCTTGCTAACAAATCCTAAATTATTGCTTTTAGATGAACCCTTCTCTGCCCTTGATGAAAACACGCGCTTTCGTTTACAAGAAGAATTGCGTGCGATCTGGCAGCGCCAAAAGATGACAGTCATTTTTGTTACCCATTCAGTCAGTGAGGCCGTATTTTTATCTGAGCGCGCGATTTTACTCGGCTCCCCATATGCGAAACAAAATAGTCAGATGCCAACCCAGATTCTTCTCGATCAAAAAATCAATTTGCCACAATTTCGAGATGCGGATCTACGTTCTGATCCAAATTATATTTTATTGGTAAAGCAAATCACCCAAAGCTTTTCAAAGGGCGAGGTTATGCGCGAATCTATGCTTGAAACTACGCGCGGAAAGCTCGAATGAAAGTAAATTCAAAGATCCTTGCACCTCTTATTAGTATTTTGGCAAGCTTTGTCACATTTGAAATATTAGTTCGTCTTAATATTATTCAATCCTTTGTATTGCCCGCCCCCTCCGAAATTTTATTGGCACTTTTTCAAGATCGAATTGAATTGCTTGCGGGAGCATTACAAACTGCAAGTTATGCAGCTCTCGGGCTTCTGCTTAGTCTTGTTTTGGGGTCGAGCTTAGCCATTTTATTTAGTTTGTCACATTGGCTGCGAGATGCAATTTTTCCGGTTGCTATATTTTTTCAAACAGTACCGATCATTGCGATAGCGCCAGTTTTGGTCATTTGGTTTGGATTTGGTCCGCCAACTGTTGTGGCGTCTGCTTTTATCGTTTCAATTTTTCCGATCATTGCAAGTGTCCTTCTCGGCTTAGACAGCGCCGACCCCTTACTCATTGATCTATTCAAAATCTATTCTGCAAATAGAATTCAAATTCTTTTTAAATTGAGGATTCCATCGGCTTTGCCTCAGATCTTCTCGGGTTTGAGAATCGCTTCAGGACTAGCCGTCATTGGTGCGATTGTCGGTGAGTTTGTAGCCGGTGGAGGATTGGGAAGCGTAGTCGATTCGGCGCGCACTCAACAGCGCATGGACAAGGTTTTCGCTGCTGTATTACTTTCTGCTCTCATCGGTCTACTCTTTGTCAGCCTAATTAATTTCTTTAGCCGACTTAGTTTACAACATTGGCATGCTTCAGAACTTCGAAAGGATTAGTATGAAAATAAGAGGTCTGATTTTAATTTTTTCTATGCTGAGTGCTTTTCAATCCTTTGCAAGTGAAAGAGAAATAAAGATTGCTCTGAATTGGAAGCCAGAGGCAGAATTCGGTGGAATTTATCAAGCTCAGCTTGGTGGGATATTTAAGAAGCATGATTTGAAGGTTGAGATTATTCCGGGCGGTGCCGGGACACCAAGTGTCCAAATGGTAGCCGGCTCGCAATTCGATTTTGGGATTGCAAGTGCTGATGAAGTCGTCATAGCACAAAGTCACGGCGCGAAAGTTGTTGCACTCTTTGCTACCTATCAAACCAATGCTCAAGGAATCATGACTCATGAAGAATCAGGTTTTAAGAGTTTTGCCGATGTTTTTGCCTCTCCAAATAAGATCGCTCTGCAAAAAGGCCTACCTTATGCAATGTTTTTGATGCAGAAATTTAAGAACTCTCAAGCTCAAATTGTCCCCTATCTCGGAGGAATAAGTAATTTTTTAGCCGACCCAAAATATTCTCAACAATGTTTTATAACCTCAGAACCCATTAGTGCCGAAAAGAAAAATCACAAGACAAAAAGCTTCTTAGTATCAGAAGCAGGATACAACCCTTATACGACGGTGCTGGTAACGAGAGCAGATGTGCTTAAGAACAAGCCCGATATAGTTAAAAGCTTAGTGACGGCGATGCGAGAAGGCCTTGCGGCCTATCTCACTAATCCGGAACAGGCGAATGTCTATATGAATGCTTTGAATCCATCTGTTGATCTAGAAAGCTTAAAAAAGAGCGCTGAAATTCAACGTTCATTGATTGAGACTGAAGAAACTAAAAAGTTTGGAATCGGAACTATGACCCAGGCGAGATGGTCTGAGCTTATTGAGCAGCTGCTTGTACTTAAACTCATTAAGAAAAAAGTCCCGGCAGATCAACTATTTCAAAATCTGTGACAATCCTCGCCCTCGATTGAAAAGCCTTCATGCCAGTCTTAGGCCAAATGCCTTAAAATGCTTTTTAAGCTCGGCATAGCGCTTGCTCAAATGCGCAGTAGACTATGGAGGCATTTATGAAACGGGCGTTGTTATTATCTATTATTTTGGGGATGTGTTTGGCGGTATCGTCAAAACTTTACGCTTCGAATTTAACTGACAAAGACGATCAAGTTGAACAAATGCGAATGGACTCACAAGTTGAAGAAGTCGAGGGCTATTCTTATGACGACTACGCTACGCAAACCAATATTGAAACACGTCAGCTCAATAAAGATATTAACGGTTTAAAGAATAAAATTTCTCGCCTCAAAAATCAAAAACTCGAGGCAGAAAAAAGGGCAAAACGATCTTCTGAAAGTTATAATGTTACCAAAAAAGAAAAATTTGAATCTGAAAAGCAAGCCAGACGTTTTGAGCAGATTTTAGCTAAAGAACAAAAAGAAGTTTCAGTTTTAGAAAAGCGCCTCGAGAAAGTGCGAGATCAAAAAGCCAAAGCCGAAGAGCGTACAAAAAAAGCGAAAGAATCTCTTGGACAAGTAGAACAGCAACGCAAAGATCTTTTAAAACAAGAGCGTCAGTTGACGGCCCTTCTTCAGCGCGAGCAACGCATAAAGAAAAATATAGATAAGCGCAGAGTAAGTAAAGTGGCCGAGGTTTATCGATTGAAATCGAGTGTCGTCAAATTACAGGCACAAACCGAGCGTCTTCAAATTCAAAATCAAACCCGATCAAATTCGGCTAAGAACAAATTGAGTTCAATTGGTTCGAGTTCAGATGAATTGAGTTTGGATTAGTAACTCAAGATAATAAACATCTTGAGTTCTTTCTTCTTCCGCTTGGTAAAGTAGTGAAAACTTCAGCGTTCGGCAGCTGGAATTCAGGAATCAGTCAACAGCAGCTGATCCAGAATCAGAGTCTGGATCCCACTGAAATCTGCCTACCGAAACTGGCAAACGGTTGACGGCCGCTGCTGCCGTTAAAACTGATTTGATTTCTAGTGTAGAAGACCAACTGAATTAAGTTTCTTCAACGCGTACCACGCCATTTTTATCCATAACAACTCTTGAAATCACCAGTTGTTCATGAACAGGTGCGGAACTGTGATGAGCTTTGGTCGAACTGTATTTGAGGTTAACACAGACATAAAAATGATAAACTCTTCTTGATTTACTTTTCTTAATTGCGCCCCAGGCATCTAACTCTGCCAAATCTTTATAAGGATCATCCATATGTTTGAGGTAGCGCGCAAGATTGATCCTTAAATTTTCGTGAACAGCACTCACGCCAGAGTGCGATTTGAAATCAGAAGCATGTCTTGAAATATTTTGAATTTTTCGATAGTGAAGGACATCTTCGGCTAGAGCTTTCTCAAGATCGCTGCCTTCAACACCTTGGCGTTTTACGGATATAGTCATTGGAATTGATTTCTTACTTTCAACTCGCAACCATTCGCGAACAAAACCCATCTTTTTATTTTGTGCCCAAAGATTATTTTCAACGTCCGGAATATAAGCGCTGGCTTTCTTATTTAATAATTGTTTAGTCCAATCCTTTAAGCGATCCCGCAAAACGTAGGCAATGACCCCGAAGCTCAAAAGGAAAAGACCCTTAAAAGTGACTTGCGTTGCGCCTGAATCTTTAAAACTTTCAAGACCGGCAACAGCAAGCGCAGCCAGTAGTGTTCCCAAAGTGGCTAGAGTTTCATGTATTCTTTTAACATTATTTTTAGTCGTGAAATCTACAAAACTTTTAGATTGAAAAAACTTTTTCAAATGGCTGAGCTTCATCAAACGAAGTTCGCGTTCTTTTTCAGTTTCTTCGGGATCGAATCGCAATCCGACGCGGTAACGGTGAGCTGCTTCTTTCTCTTGAAGTTCACTCATGCAAATTTCTAATTTACTACGAGCCGACTGGTAATCTAGGTTGGACTTCACTTCTTCTGTGAGTTCGGTGCTATCCAACTCAAATCTCACCGCAGCCAGATATTGAATATAAACATAGCTCAAAAACTCATTGAGCAGCTTGAGAATTTGCGGACTTGAATTTGTAACAATGACATTCCGAACTTCATTCATAATTTCGGATTTTTTATGCAATTGTCCTTCAAGTTCATTGAGACTCTTGACGGTCGAATGAATATTGCTCAAAAGGTTATGACTTAAAAAAACTTGTTTTGAAAGTTCATTTGCCGATTGCTTAAAGCTTTCGGTCACAAGGGCGCAAAGATCTCTTGCCTCTTCAACCATGATATCTGCGGCTTGAGCATCTTGTTCATTCCCAAGCATCTCTAAAGAGGGATCACGACATTGATCTACTGATTTTTGAAGTCGAATGAGAATTTCTTTTAATCCTTGATTGTTTTGGTCTCCGTGAAAAGGTACTGAGAGTTTGAGTCGGGCGCGAATATCCTTTAAAAGATCTAGCCGATCTTCTAGCTTAATGCCAAAATTTCGCGGCACAAAGAGATAGACATCAAGCTCGCTTTCAAAAGCACCATTGGCAATTTCAAATACGGTTTTAATTTCGATATTGTGAGGATCATGGCGAGAAACAAATGAGCTGCAGTTAGGCTGAGCACCTTCGACAATATTTTCTAGACGAAAGAACTGGCTGAGATCAAAGTTTTTATTAAACGGAAAGAGCAAGGTTTTCGTCGGAAGGTCCTCAGCTTTCTAGGTTGCATCCTTGGTCAAGTTAAACTCGACATAGATTAGGATAGGTCTAAAGTGCTTAAAAACAAAGAAAAAAAGCAAACCATTGAAGCGACTTTTGCATATTGCCCTTAGTTTTGTTCCAAAAAAATGTCCCAAAAACCGCCAACAAATTGTAGCACCTAGCCTTAACGTTCTGGACTGAGATTCCGATAGGAAAACTGGGTCAAACTGAGATTTCAAGTTGGGATGGAGATACTCATGAACGCAAAACTATGGATTGTGATTTTTGGGACCGCTTTTGCAGTATTTATTTTTCATCATGCATTGAGAGCTGAAGAAAAGTCTTCTGGCGGTGCTTCGAATGTTTTTTTAGACGAGGGTGAGGCAGACTACGAAATGCCAAGAGTTGAGATTGATAAATTGCCAGAGGCTGCGCCTGAAAATAAGGTGAGTGCGAAGAAGTCAAAGGGCAAGGATTCAAAAAAACCAAGAGTCCCTGCTACCAATGAGGAAGATGACGATCAAGCTGCGACCGGAACTAAGGGCGATGCTTTTGATCAAATGCAAAACCCAGAAGCAGCGCAAGCGCCGGCTGCCGAAAAGAAGACGCCGGCAAAGGTTTTGAAAAAATCTGAAGATATGTCGAAAGCAGAGAACCCTGATGGGAAAATGGCTACAAATACTGAAGTCGTTCCCACTGAGGAACCGCCCGCGGCCGAGCTCCAAGTTAAAATGAAGCCAAAGCCAAAGCAAGAGGCCGAACGAGGCTCGGCATCGGTTCAATTCAAACAAGGCTTTAAGACCACCAATGGCGGCGACTGTGTGATGTATGCGGATACAGACAAAGCGAGCCCACAGATATTGGTAGTTAAAGGTGCCAAGAAATTGTGGGTGGAGCAAACAGGGGATTGGTATAAGGCCTTTCATAAAAAAGGCTCGGGTTTCTTGTCGCAAGAATGTTTTCAGTAGGCCCCAATAATATTGAGGCCCAATAAAATT
The DNA here is from genome assembly GCA_043739185.1 of Bdellovibrionales bacterium. Lineage (GTDB taxonomy): Bacteria > Bdellovibrionota > Bdellovibrionia > Bdellovibrionales > JAMPXM01 > JAYTQQ01. The sequence goes on along the minus strand of JAYUEN010000221.1, from coordinate 29,825 downwards.
CCTTAAATACTAATGTGCTCTTCTAAGCGTTTCAGTTGTCGTATTCTTTGCTACAGTCTCGCGGGGTTTTACGCCGCTATGGTGTACATATTCTTCCTGTGAGAAATCGTCGACTTGAATTGCATCGTAGCGCATTTTCTCAGCCAAGGTGAGGGTATCAAACTCTTCTTGAGTGATCACTTTCGCATCTAGAGCGGATTTTATCAACGCCGGCCCTTTGGCTTTTGCAATGGTCTTAGCTTTAACTGCTTTTCGTACTTTCTTTTCAATTACTTCAGCAAGTTTCACCACTTTAAAAGTACGTTCGAGACGATTGACCGCATCATCGGGATCTTGAGAAATATAAATTCCGGATGTGTGGCGATCTCTTTGTTCGCTATCAGACAAAATCAAACTTGCGATTTTATGAGTATGCTTATCAATTTGCTCTCCACCAAGTGGATTGAAATTGGACCAAATGCGAATCGGGCCACGAATGAACCATCCAACTAAAGGAACTTCGAGATTTGAGAAAATTCCGTCAAACGCCTTTTGAATTTCATAGAGCGCATGTCCCATTGCAAAGTGCACAAACGGAATATCTTCTTTGCGTTTTCCGTCGGCTTCAAATCTGCGTAAAACAGAAGTGCCGATATACATCCAAGATAAAATATCAGCGTAACGTCCGGTGATTTTCTCTTTCATCTTGAGTTGGCCACCCAACGAGCCCATGGCGATGTCGGCCATGATTGCAAATGAAGCCGAAGTCCAAGAAAGTTTTCGATAGTACTGACTTACGCTTCCGCCACGAGGCCAGCCTGCAAGCCAGCCGCGAGTGAGACTCAAGCCAATCGATCTAAAAAGATTTCTCACAATATGATTGATGTGTCCCCAAAAGGCGCGATCAAAGGCCTTGGTATCGCCTTTTTCAATCGCATCGACTTCTTTAAAAGCATAAGGATGCGCGCGCAAAGCGCCTTGTCCAAAAATAATCAAAGTGCGAGTCATAATATTCGCGCCCTCAACTGTAATGCCGATTGGTGTCGCAATATAAATATTGGCAAGAGTATTTCGTGGTCCTCGTGAAATTCCAGCTCCACCCAATATATCCATACCGTCATTAATGATTCGTCGACCCAATTCAGTTGAGTGATATTTTGCAATCGCAGTGATCACGGCAGGCTTAATGCCCTTATCGAGGGCGCCCAGGGTGAATCTTCTGAATGACTCAATTATATAGTTAAATCCTGCAATTCGTGCGAGTGGTTCTTCGACTCCTTCAAACTTTCCAATTGCTGTTCCGAACTGCTTTCTAATTGCTGAATGTGCGCTTGCGACTTTGGTAGTTAGTTTGGCTCCGCCGGCACCTTGTCCCGGAAGAGAAATTCCGCGACCTGCAGCGAGACACTCCATCAACATTTTCCAACCACGGCCGGCGCCTTCAATGCCTCCGACGATAGCGTCTATGCTAACAACCACATCTTTACCTTGAGTCGGACAATTGTAAAAAGGAACACCGAGTGGATCGTGTCTGCGTCCAAGGACAACTCCTGGAGTTTTTGCTGGGATCAAAGCGCAAGTAATTCCAAGATCTTCTCCTCGTCCCAAAAGATTTTGTGGATCTCTCAATCTAAAGGCAAGGCCCAGTGTTGTGGCAATAGCGGCAAGCGTAATCCACCGCTTATTCCAATTTAATTTCATATAAAGTTTGCCGTCTTCGCCTCTAAAAAGAACTCCATCGGAAGTTATCGAACCAGCATCTGAACCCGCAGTAGGCTCAGTCAATGCGAAGCATGGAATCTCTTCACCAATTGCAAGTTTAGGTAATAAATTTTTCTTTTGTTCCTCAGTTCCGTAATGAATAAGTAGCTCAGCAGGGCCCAAAGAATTTGGAACCATTACAGTGATCGCGCCAGCCATTGAGCGACTTGAAATTTTCATAATGACTTCTGAATGTGCCATCGCTGAAAATCCGAGGCCGCCATATTCTTTAGGAATAATCATTCCTAAAAATCTTTCTTTCTTAATTATGTCCCAAGCCGCCGGAGGGATTTCGCGCTTTTCCCAAACTTCCCAGTCACTCATAACATCACAAAGTCTTTCAACTGGGCCATTTAAAAAAGCTTGTTCTTCAAGTGTCAACTCGGGATAGGGCTCTTTCAAAATCTTGTTAAAATCAGGTTTACCAGAAAAAAGATCGGCTTCAACCCACACAACCCCGGCTTCAAGAGCTGTCCTTTCAGTTGCTGAAATATTTGGGATAAATTGCAAAGCCTTTAATACTTTCATTAAGGGACTTGAAACCGCAATTTGTCGTACGGGTTTTACTAGAAAAACTAGTGCCACAACGGCAAAAACAGCAATCAGCCAAATGGGTGCGCCGTATCCCATTAGTACGGCTGCGATTGCTATTGCCCAAAAGATAAAGGGGGCTCCGGTAAATCCGATTACAAATGTGACGAAAATGCATCCGAGCACTCCCATCCACATATTTTCCCCCATTAAAAATCCCGAAAAGTTTTCCACAAGTCCTCCGATGTTGAGTAGCCTAATTTTTTAACTAAACTTATATCAATTCTTTTTCAATATTGGTCGCTTTGAAAACTCAAGCAATCCCTTGAACGAGTTTTCAACATGCTTTTCAGCCTTTGGATCATTTAACATTCTTTTGAAATGGTGATAACCCAAGATGAAAGAATAAAGTGACCAAGCAAATTGCTCGGCACTTAAATCCTTTCGAAATTGTCCTTCTTCCACAGCTATTCTCGCAGCTTTTTCAATATTTTGTATTAATTCTTTTTGAGCATTTGATACAAAGTCTCTTAATTTTCCTGGGCGATCGTCGAGTTCGATGCTTGCCGAAATCAAAACAATTCCTCCTGAGACAGCTTCACTTCCGTCGACATGTGAAATCCAGTTCTTAAACATGGCCTTGATACGTGCTTCTCCTCTTGGTTTTTCAAAAGAAGGTTTCATGACTTTTTGGATGAATTCATTGGCTGCAAGTTTGAGTACTTCTAACTGCAAATCATCTTTGTTTTTGAAGTGTGCAAAGAGTCCGCTTTTAGACATTCCCACTTCTTTGGCAAGTTCGCCAATAGTGAGACCTTCAATACCATGCGTGCAAGCGACCCGCAGAGCTGTTTGTAGGATCACGGCCCGCGTCGATTTGCCAGAGGAAGACAAAGTACTCTCGCTGGTAAATTTACGAGGCGGCATCTTAGACTTTCTTTGATTTAGGTTTAGCAGAGACATACCTTAAGAATAGCACGATCGTTCGTTTTTTAAAGTAAAAACGCCGCGCATGATTAAAAAGGATTAAGGTCAAAATTTTTTGATTCAGAATGAAACAAATTTTTAGTAGAACCTAACTTTTCCCGTATCTATTCTATAAAGAGCAGGCTTGATTAATAGATTACCAGTTTCGACTGCGGCCCTCAGAAGTGCAGAACGTTTCACCAAATCTCTGGCCACACCATCGGCATTGAGTGTTGATTCGACTTCTAAATTTGAGCTTGGAGGCTCATTTTTTAGAGTGGCAAGTCGCGGACGAATATCCGATATGACTTTGTCGATATCCAAACTTCCCGTTGAGACATTTTCTGGGGTCTTAACGGTGGCCTGAATTGCTCCACATTGACTATGCCCCAAAACCACTAACAAACCAGCGTGAAGATGTTCGACGGCATATTCAATGCTCGCAATGACCGTTGAATCCAGCGCTTCTCCAATGACTCGAATCACAAAGATCTCACCAAGTTCTTGATCAAAAATGATTTCAGGTGGAACGCGTGAATCCGAACAACTCAAAATAATCGCATGAGGATGTTGGCCATTGGCCAATCGAGCGCGATCCTTTTCGCTACGTCCGTCGGCGCGAAAGCTCTTTTTAAGAAAGCGAATATTTCCGTTTTGAAGCCAGTGCAATGAGGTTTCTGCAGGCAACGCCGGCGTTGAAAATTTAAATTGTTTTTCACCAACTGGGGCTGATTTAGCATCGGAAACAAGAGGGGAGTCCTTTTCTCGAGATATTTCAATTTTAGTTGGCTCGAGCGACGAAGCAGGAGTTTGAGTGGTCGGCCCAGGCGTTGTTGCCAATTCAGCCTCTGGTTTTATTTCGACTTTTTTTGCCGGGGCGTGAGTCTTAAAATGTTCGTCTGAACGCTTGCTAAAAATTCCGCAAGAACTAAAGATTAAAAAAGCATTTAATATTAGAATGAGTGTGAATTGTTTCGGACTCATTTTTTCCTCATCCATTTGCAGTTTAACTTCTCCCTACAGAATGAGCATAGCTCCTTGTATTGACAACTAAAAATCATTCAGGACTAGACAGCGACTAGACCAAATTGAAGGTCAAATTGTATTCGACTATGAAAGAAATGCGAAATCCGTTGCTCCGTGCATTTGATATTTCTTATACTATGTCCGGCTCTAGTGATTTATAAACAATTAAGGATAGGATTTGCGCTTAAATAAGTATTTGATCACTTTCATTATTTTTTTATGTCTGAGCCAGCAGGCGGCGGCGGCCCCGAGTACTGATTTGGCCAAAGTCTTTGGCGCAATTGCGACCGATGCGAATAGCCGTGAAGTTTTTGATTTTTTAAGCGGCAAAGCGCCCCTGCAATTGGGCCCAGAAAGACAATTCTCAAAACTCGAAATATATTTTGAAAAACCGGTTAAAATAGATCGGATCAAGCTTGAGACTTGTGGTGAAGTTTTGGCCGACGGCGCCGATCTCTATCTCAACTTTGACGAGGTATTTAGGTTCAGAGAAGGTGGGCGGCGGGATTTAGATTTCAATTTTTCAAATGGAGGAAAAGAAATCTACGTCCAAGCCATTGTGATAAATTTTCGAAGAAGCAGCAGTGTTTGTTTGAAGAAAATGTCTTTAGAGGTGGCTGGACAACCCCTCGAATTAAAGGTTCCAAAATTGATTTTGACTCGTATTGAAACCGGGCGGTCACATTCGCAGCTTGAAAATCTCTTCGACTCGAAACTTCAGACTTATTTAAAATTGAAACTCGAATCAGGGCCGGCTTTTATAAAATTAAAATGGCAAGAGAATGTTAGTTTAGATCAAATTCTCATTTGGCCGGGAAACTTCATAGATGATATTCTTTTTAGGCACTTTGCGCGCCCCAAAGAGATCGAGGTGCAGTGTGATCAGGATAGCAAAGTTCAATTCTCGCTCATGGATGAAATGCTCCCGCAATCTATAAAATTAGGGAAATCTTATAAGTGCAAAACAATTAAAATCTTATTTCTGTCGAGCTTTCTTGGTCAAAAATACCCCAAGGAAATGGCAATTTCAGAAATTCGCTTTTTAGATAATGGTCAAATACTGAGCCCCGACATGAGTGATGCTGAAGATCTTAAAAAAGAAAAAATTGAGGGAGAATTTGCGAAGTCGAATTTGTCACAAATACTAGAGCGACAGCTCATTTCTGTCGAAACCCCAAAAGCATCGGTGCTCAGATTGCACGCAGACGGAAGTTTTTTTCTTAGAGGTTTTGATGAATTGGCCAAAGAAAATGAGAATTTTTATATTGTGGGTGAAATGGCTCCGACTTCGATCAAAAAAAATCGCATAAAAATGACTCTTCGGGGAATTAAAAGATCAAGCACACTCGAAATGGATAGTCTTACTTGTGGGCGAAAATGCTTTCAAAAAAACGATTATTCAAATGAGAAGTTTTATTTTGAGCAAGATATACAGGTCCGAAAGGGGCGTGACGGATTTTATCGTATTGATACACTTTTACCTAAAAAGCTCCGCCGTATTGATTTTACGAGCATTCGATTTTTACTAGATCGCAGCTTATAATTGGACTTTTGGACCCTTCGAAAATAGCGATTTAGCTATTGACCCACGCCGTTATCTTCCGACAAGATAAGATAATGCAAAAAAGTAAATACATAAAAATTGGTGTCTTGTCTCTTTTTGGTACGTTGGTAGTAGGTTTGGGTCTAGCTCAATTTTTGGGGCCCAAAGTAAGCACCAATGTTATTGAAACTCTTAATTCAAATTCACATTCCGAAATCAACAAAGACTTTTTAGCCCAACAACTAAGTTCTGCTTTAAAAAGTAATTCAATGCCTGAGCAAATTGAATTTGATCGATCCGGGGCCAAACAAAAGGTAGCTCTTCATTATACGATCGATCCCTATCTGCAAGCTTATATGCAAAAATTGCTGAAGTCTTATTCTCCAGATTACGGGGCCTTTGTTGCTATTGATTCTCAAACCGGAAAAATTTTGTCGATGCTAAGTTTAAGACGAAATATGACTTCTACCGAAAATTTTGTTATTCAGGCTAAGTTTCCGGCGGCAAGCGTTTTTAAAGTGGTAACGGCTAGTGCAGCCATTGATACAAAAAAAGCTGGTCCTGATACCGTTGTTCCTTTTAATGGAGCCAACCACACGCTCTACAGAAAAAACGTCACTGACTTTCATGAAAATCGCTGGACGAGATATATGACCATCCGTGAAGCCTTTTCCCGTTCGGTTAATACGGTGTTCGGAAAGCTGGGACTGTTTTATATAGGTCCTGAAAGCCTTTTATCATATGCCGAAAAATTCTTTTTCAATAAGCCTATTCACGGCGATATCCCAATCGAAATGGGGCATATCAAAATGGATCGTGAGGATCCGTGGAGTATTGCCACTGCCGCTTCAGGATTTACGCTTGATAATACAATGAGCCCACTGCAAGGTGCTTTGATTGCGGCAGCCGTTGCCAACGATGGTATTATGATGGAACCTTTCTTGGTTAGTTCAGTGAGCGACGAACAGGGCAACGCGCTCTATTCAGCAGAATACAAGCAAGCCTCAGTAATCATGACTCCAGAATCGGCTTCTGAGTTGAGATCTCTCATGAACGCAACTGTTACCAACGGCACTTCACGTAAGTCATTTCGTCAGACCATTAGACAAGCTCGTTTTGATGAAGTTGAAATGGGCGGTAAAACGGGCTCCCTTACGGGGCTTGACCCCAAAGGCAAATGTGATTGGTTCGTTGGCTATGTGATTTATAATAATAAAAAAATTGCAGTAGCAGCACTTACCGTAAATGAGAAGAACTGGAAGGTTAAATCCTCTCAATTGGCGAGCTTTTACCTTCACGAATATATTAAACGTGAAAAAGAAACTCGCTCTACTGCGAGCCGATAATCATCTCAATATGAGAGTGCTCCCTAGTGAGCACTTTTGATCTGAGCGAGCACTGATTAAGAGTTTTACATTTTGACATATCTGCCCGCTCCAAGCTGAAACAAATCACCTAAAAATCTTGAAAAAAACAGAACTTTGGTCTCGGGCCTTTAGCCTAGGCAAGCTCATTACGATAGGCTAGATATGAAAGCAGCACTCAAACAAAAAGAATATTTCGTTTCTCATCTTGGTCAGCACATCGGGCCGTGGACAATTGAAGAAATTGCCAGACGTCTTTCGATGCAACAGCTCATCACCACCGACTTCATTTACGATGATGATGCGGCCGATTGGATTGAGCTCAATAAACATCAAGTCTTACTCGACTTCATTGCAAAAGAGTTTAAGCCAAAAATAGCGCCACCAAATAAATCCGCATCCCCTAAGCCAGCACAAGAAAAAGCGGCGGCTCAAATAGTGCCCGAACAAGAAATTGCGAATTTGCAATCGGATGCTAGTCCGTCGCTTAGTGAAAGTTGGTTTATTCAAAAGGAATCACATCGCTTTGGCCCACTCACTTCAGTTGGGGTGGTTAAGGCCCTTCAAGAAAAAAAAGTTTTTGACTTTGAATTTATTTGGAAAGAAGGCATGGGCGAGTGGATTCGAATTGCCGAACACCCCGAGTTCTCAGTCGAGAACATTAGAGAGCTGGTTTTGCATCCAAAAGCAAAAAGCGTTTTCAAAAAGAGAGAACACCAGCGCATTACTTTTATGAACGAAGTGATGGTGCATGATGATCAAGCTTTATGGATGGGACAAGCCTTTCAAGGCGGCGAGGGCGGATCAGGATTGATCATTCAAAACGCGACTCTTCAGCCAGGTCAAACAGTGAAGCTGCATTTTGCTTCTCACGATGGGCTCAATGCCTTTAATGTGGCGGCAGAAATAGTAAGTAAAAAATTTGTTAGAGAATTAAAAAGTGTAAAGACACCTGTTCCCTATGGAGTGAAATTTGTGGGTCTCGATAAAAAGTTGAAAAATACTTTGCACGAGTATTTCGCCCACAAAACCCAACCCGGCTGGATGTTCGCAGGTAAATAGATTTAAAATTTTTTAAGGGAGGCTCCAAATGGATGCATTTTTAAAGTTCGTAGTCGATCATCAATTGCTCGATGTCGCCATGTTGGGAATGGGGGCCTTCGGCTTTGCGCTCATTTCAGAGCGCGTGAAAGCCCTGTATTTTGACTATTCGATCAATGCCCAAGTCTTCATTGCCAAAGTCATTAAGATGGTTGAAGAAGATAAGGTTGATGAAGCCATCACATATTGTTCTGCTAATGAGAAAAAGCCTTTAGCTTATGTGGTAAAAAGAATTCTTGAAAAATCCGACCGCGATGATGGAGCCATTGATCATTCACTTGATATTGCCGCTTCTGAGATGGCGCCAAAACTTGCAAAGAACTTATCATATCTGGCAATGATATCAAATGTGGTGACCTTGATTGGTTTGCTGGGGACCGTTGTGGGTTTGATTATGTCATTTAAAGCCGTGAGTTTTGCAGATCCATCGCAAAAGCAAACTTTACTTGCCGATGGTATTTCACTTGCGATGCACTCTACGGCCATGGGACTCTTAGTGGCTATTCCGGTGATGGTGATCTATTCTTTCTTGCACGCAAAGCAAGGACGTCTTTTTTCTGAGATTGATCAAAATGCAGCGAAGACAATTGAGCTCTTGAGAAGCCGCGGCTTTGATGGCTTCAGCGCAGCCACAGCCTTCACTGCAACTGCCGAGAAAAAAGTTAAGATCCCCAGTGCTCCAAGTAAATCGGCTTAATCTTTTAGAAATTTTCAATTGAGGTATTTATGAGAGCGTATAAATCGAGAACTGAAGATGCCACCTTCGAATTGAATTTGGCGCCCTTGTTAGATATCATTGTGTCGATTGTGCCCATGCTCCTGTTGAGTGTGGTTTTCGTACAAATTACTATGGTTGAAACTCCGGTTCCGCAGGCCGTACAAAAAGCTATCGTCAATCAAGATAAGAAAGATGATACGCAAATTACGCTCGGGATTTCAAAATCTTCAGGGTTTCAAATTAGCATCGATGGCAAAGGCAGGTCGAAGCAGCTTAATGTTGCTCTTAAAAATAAGGCCTTTGATTTGGCGGGACTACATCGCCAAATGATTGATCTCAAATCGCAATATCCAGACAGTTTTAGGCTTGAATTACATCCTGAAGAAAATGTCGATTTAAGTGAAATTGTTGCCATCATGGACAAAGTTCGCAATCGCTCAAAGGACGATCCTAAGATTTATTTTACCGATGTCGAAAGTGGTAAAAAAGTTGAAACCGAACTGATCTTTCCTGATGTGGTTTTCGGAAATGTAGCAGGGGGCTAAAAATGATTCGCAGACGTGGCTTCGCAAGATTTATGGATAAAAGAGCACCTTCAACCTTTAAGATTCAAATCACTTCGATGGTTGATATGTTTGTCATTCTCTTAGTATTCCTGTTGAAAAGCTATTCGACTTCACCAGTGAATATCAATCCGAGCGCAGATCTCACTTTGCCCGCGAGTACGAGCACCAAAGATCCCGTCGATGCGCTCAAACTGGTCGTGAGTAAAACCGGCATTTTTGTAGACGACAAAAAAATTGTCGACATCAATCAAGGTAAACTCGAAAGTAAAGATCTCGATTCAACAGACGTGAATTTTATTCGGGCACTTTACGATGCGCTCGATGCTCAGGCTACAAAATCAAAAGACATTGCAAAACAAAACGAGACCGTAGAGTTTGATGGTAAAGTGGTAATGCAAGCCGACCGCGATCTTTCTTATACTTTGCTTCGAAAGGTTATGTATACCTCAATGTTAGCTGGCTATTCAGATGTTAAAATTGCAGTGATGACAAAGGAATAAAGCATGGCAGCCCCTGATTTAATTTTAGAACATATCGAAGGTAAAAAAATAAAAAAGCACCTTCGCATTCAAGCAAAATCAAATTTGTTCTTGATCGGCTCTAGTAAATCCGCTGATTTGAGAATCAACGGCCAAACGGTTGCCGGCTGCCACATGGTTTTGAAATACCGCGCTCCTCACTGGTATGCCTGTGATTTGAGTGGCTCAGAGGAGACCTTGTTAGACGAAAAAAATATAGTTGAGCAAAAGTTAGATAATCGCCATGTATTAACCATTGGCAATCATGAGATTCGCCTACTCAATCGGCCCAAGAATCAAAAGCTTTTTACCAATCAACTAATTGCGGGCGAAAACACCAAACAACAAGTTATTATTCGCAGAGGCTGGGGAATTGTTGAGACACTTATTCTTGAGAAAAACGCCCACTTGCATATGCGAGACGGTGAAACTGAAATTAAACTTCCGCCACCAACAAGTGCCAACTGGGTGGTGAGCGAATTGGGACGAAGAGTGATTCAGCAGAGATTGGTGCCTGAGCAAGAGGTTATGCATAAACCTGATTTCGAAATTGACCGCGATTTTGCTAAGCCCTTGGCAGTTGTGATCATGATATTTGCTGTTCTTTGGGTAGGAATCAAATTGGCTCCGAATTCGACTTCCGGAAAAAATCTCGACGCAAAATCGATGGATATCATTTTCAACGCCAAAGCCATTATGAAAAAACGTAGTGAAAGTAAGAAAATTCAAATTGCTGCTGGTGCAAAACGTGGCGGATCCGAAGTACCAGTGGTCGCGACCACAGCTCAGCCGGCTCCCGATCAATCCCAAGCTCCAAAAGTTTCAAACAAAACCACAGCGGCACTAAATAATCTTCGCGCATCCGGTTTGAACTCACTCATCGGAAAAATTGCCAAACGTGCTGCGAAATCGGGAATCATGATTGCGGCTAACGGAGTCGCTCCTGAAAAAGCCTCTGGCCGCGCCTTCTTCTCAACCGGAACAGCTACCGTTGGCGGGGGCGGAGCTGCAGCTAAAGCAGGATCTAGCTTCAAGCTTGGTGGCATTGCGACCAAGGGAGTTGGGGGCGGTGCTTCGAATATTGGTGAAGGCACAGCCTTAACTGGCGGCCGAGTTGGTCAAGGCGACGTTGCTTTGATTGATGACGAAACCGTCATTGATGGTGGCCTAGACAAAGATGTGATCGCCGAAATTATAAAGAAAAATATTGGTCAGGTTCGTGAATGTTACGAGCGCCAATTGTCGGCCAACCGCGACTTGTACGGAAAAGTCCTGGTGAAATTTGTCATCAACTCTCAAGGCGGAGTGATCGAACCCAAGGTTGAAAACTCAACGATGAAGAGCTCGATGGTTGAAGGCTGTATGCTTCGCAGACTTTCGAACTGGAAGTTTCCGCAGCCAAAGGGTGGCACCATGGTAAAAGTTTCTTATCCCTTCTTGTTTAAAGCTCTCGATTAAAGTAAGTTTGTGGGGATGATAAATCATCCCATCCAAACTATCGTTTTTGATCTTGGCGGAGTCCTCATCGACTGGAATCCGCGTTATCTATTTCGTTCAGTTTTCAAAGCTCGCGAAGACGAGATGGAATATTTTCTGACCCACGTCTGTAACCAAGAATGGAATGAGAAACAAGACGCTGGTCGCAGCTTTGCTGAAGCTGAGCTCGAAATTGCAGCGCGCTTTCCGCAGTTCAAATCCGAAGTTGAGATCTACTTCAAACGCTGGGATGAAACTCTTGGTCAAAGTATCGCGGGCACAGTACAAATTCTAAGTGAACTTAAAAACACTAAAAAATATCAACTCCTTGCCTTAAGTAATTGGTCCGCTGAAACCTTTCATTTCGCACGCGAGAAGTATGAATTTTTGAAATTATTTGAAGCGATTTTAGTATCCGGCGAAGAAAAGCTCATAAAACCAGATCCGAAATTTTTTAATCTATTAACGACCCGCTACGGAGTGGTACCTGAGCAATCGGTCTTCATTGACGATGTCGAACGAAATATTAAAGCCGCCCAAAATCTCGGTTTTCAGACAATTCACTTTCAAAACCCCGAACAGCTTAAAAATAGTTTGGCGAAATTAGTAAGTTAAATAGTCTGTGAAGTTGAAGATCTCGCGCGCCGCATGGGAGTTGGCATCTTCTGACATTCTTTTCTCGGATCTAATGTTTTCGAGATATTTGTTTAGTCTGTAGTCCAAGGTTCTAATTGCATAGTGGGCGGTCAATTCGTCTTCAGCTAAAACAATTGTAGTAAACGCAGTACTACTACTGGCATCAGAAGGATAAGTGCTAAGTTCGAACTCACAAAGTTTAGTTTTACTCTGATGAATGATTTCAGCTTTCACGATCCATTTCTGGTCCTTTAAATATTTTAATGGCTCGCTCGCATTCATGCGAGAGAGAATTCCCTGCGTAAACTCAAAGCAAGTTTTATCGCCGTTATTTGAGAGATTCTTGGCAGCCTGAGCAAAGCCGTAATTCAAATCCAAATCTTGACTCGAAGATCTTCGTAAAGACGTTCCCCGAAAAGAGTCACTTTGAATACTAAGCGAAGTTAAAGCTTTTGGCATTCCACCGCCAAAGGACTGTGAAGGAAGAAGGGAGAGGGCCATAAGGCCACTAATTGTTAATTTTGTCCAAAACTTATGCACAGGCGACTCCTCATCTACGTACTTGGTAGAACTAGCGAAACTCAGATTTAGATAATACAATAGTTATGCCACTCTCCCTCTGAAAAAATACAACCTAGGAAGTTGTTTTTTTTCAGAGGGAGAAATCGAACATGAAGCTTCAGTTCAAAGCCCTAGAGGCAATTTCAAAAACATTGTTTGAAAGATTTTTGGTTTCTACAATGCGCGTGATTTGGGTTTTCATTAAATCTTTTCGAGTGGAATCGAATTTCTTCCAGTGGTTGAATATTGAAACCAAGCGAGCTGCGACTTGAGGATTTCTTGAGTCAATTTCCAAAATTTGATCCACCAAAAATTCATAAGCCTGCCCGGATTTAGCATGAAAGCCACTTAAATTGTCATAGCCAAATCGATAAAACAGATCATAAATCTTATTGGGATTATTTTTGTCAAATACGGAGTCCTGAGAGGTTTTTTGTACACGCGCAAGAGGATTTCCACCTGGGCAAGCAGCCTGCAAAGCCAACCACTTATTGATGACAAGAGTTTCTTTCTTCCATTTATCATAAAATTTTTGAAAAATTTCGCCGCGAGCCTTTGAATCAAAGTGATTGAGGGCATTCAGCGCGCCGATTTCCTCAGTCATATTCTGGGCAGAATTAAATTGTTGAATCGCATAGTCAAAAGCCTGAGGTTTTTCGAGCTGACAAAGAAGTTTGAGGCAAGTATTTTTCAAACTTCTAAGACCTGAGGCTTCGTGGCTATACTCTTGGCTTTTGATGTTCGCAATTTTTGCCGTCAAATTTTGCGTTAATTTTTCAAGGCTGACAAAAGAATTCTGGGTCAAGTGTTTGACGATTTTATCTTGCGCCGAGGTGATCGACTCGACGTCAATTTTATCGAAAAACTGAGTCAAATAAGTTTCGGAAGGAAAACTTAAAAGCAGAGATTTAAAATGATAATCCAAGGCTTGATTTTCGATAACCGCTTGAAAGGCGGTAGTAAGCTCAGTTGAAACCGCAAGATTTTGGCCTTTTTGCAAAGCCTCTACTTGTTTTATGAAAGTTCGACAATAAAGCTTTTGGGCGGCTTCCCAGCGATTGAAACTATCCGTATCTTTTGCCATTAAAAAACTCAGTTCGGCATCTGTGTATTCATATTCTAGTTTTACTGGGGCCGAAAAAGTTCTAAGCAATGAAGCAATTGGCTTATGACTTATGTTTTTAAATTCAAAGTTTTGCTCGCTATCTTTTAGATGAAGCACCTGTTCTTTTAATAGCTCACTACCATCTTCGGCGAGTAAAGCCATCGAGACGGGAATATGAAAGTTCTTTTTACTACTCTGTCCGGGCGTAGACGGGCAAGATTGTGTGAGCTTCAATTTGAATACTTTTGATTTGGCATCATAATGTGAGCTTGCTTTGATTACTGGAGTTCCAGCTTGATCATACCAATTCTTAAACTGTGTGAGGTCAATGCCACTGACGATCTCCATGGCATGAACGAAATCTTCAGTCGTGACCGCTTTTCCGTCAAAGAGTTCAAAATATTTATCCATGCCTTTTCTGAAATTGCTTGCACCTATAATAGTATGAATCATGCGGATCACTTCCGCACCCTTTTCATAAACGGTAGGTGTATAAAAGTTATTTATTTCAATAAAAGACTGCGGACGCACCGGATGAGCCATCGGCCCTGCATCTTCAGCGAATTGAACACTTCGCAAGCGAATGACATCTTCAATGCGTTTAACGGCACGAGAAAATACGGTGCTTGAAAACTCTTGATCGCGATAAACGGTGAGGCCCTCTTTCAATGAAAGTTGAAACCAGTCACGACAAGTGACTCGGTTGCCTGTCCAATTGTGAAAATATTCATGACCGATAATGGCGAGAATCATTTCATAATCAAAGTCAGTGGCGGTCTGATTATTGGCCAAGATATATTTTGAATTGAAAATATTGAGACCCTTATTTTCCATGGCTCCCATATTGAAATCATCAACAGCCACAATCATGAAAATATCGAGATCATACTCGAGACCATAGTGCTCTTCATCCCATTTCATGGCTTTTTGAAGAGAGTGCATAGCATGAACGCAGCGAGCTTCGTAACCCTTATGTGAAAAGATCTGCAGTTTAATTTTACGCCCCGATTGCGTGGTGAAATGATCCTCGAGGACCCCCAGATCACCAGCAACCAACGCAAATAAATAACTTGGCTTTTTAAATGGATCTTGCCATTCAGCAAGATGTCGGCCATCCGCTAGATTTTTTTGGGCGATCAGATTTCCGTTAGAAAGCAGCACTGGGTATTTTAATTTATCTGCGGTAATCGTCACCGTATACTTCGTCATCACATCGGGTCGGTCTAAGAAATAGGTTATTTTACGAAAGCCTTCGGCTTCACATTGGGTGCAAAACATTCCGCTCGATTTGTATAAACCTTCAAAGGCCAAATTCTTTTGCGGTTCAATTTTAGTTTTTATTTCAAGTTCAAAATTCATTTCAGTGGGGCTCAAGCTCAAACTTTTGTCGTCTAGATAAAAGTTTTCGCGCTCCACAGATTTGCCGTTTAATTTGATTTCGACGAGTGCAAGTTGCTCACCATTTAAAAATAATTTCGGAGTCTTAGTGGGCATTTGCGGATTTCGATAGACCTTCATTTTATTTGTCACCAAGGCGTGGTCTTCAAATAAATCGAACTGAAGATGAAGGCTTTCAATTAAAAAATCAGTGGCCTGATAGTCTTTGAGATAAACCGGCTGCCGAACATCACTCTTCATAAAAAATCCTCTTACTAAATTTTAATATCTTTCATTTTTTCCCAAAGTCGGGCATTCATAAATTCATTGGCAATTAAATAAACTGGCTGTTCGCCATCGGAGCTCGTTTTTTTAGAGTAAACATCTGAAGGGAAATCAGCGATGCCGCCATATTTTTCAACCCAAAGCTTTCGAACCGCTAAAGAATTGCTTAAAATGAAACGGGCTTCTTTGTCCATTTTCTTACGGTTTACAAACTGCGCAAACTCAAAGGGACTCATCACGCGTGTCTGGGTTGTTTTCGAATCGAACTTCTTAAATGTTTGATAGCCGAGATTGCGGACAAATTTGTATTTTTGTTTACCGGGTTCGCGAAAGGTAAAAATCATATCGAGTTCGTTTTTTTCAAAACGTGTTTCAAGTTCGCTTAAATCGTAGACATCGAGTTCAAAGGTCTGAATAACACTGTGGTCGAAAAGCTGCTGGCAAAAGTGCGCGCCAAGATTAAGCATTCCTTCAAGGCAGCCGACATTGAGCTGTGAAATTTGATCTTCATCCTGAAGTTGCTGCAAACTTGAAGAAAGTTTGCGCGAACTCTGCAAATAAATTTCAGCCACTTTAAAGGCAACCGGAGTCCATCCAGATTTTCGGCGCACGCTTCGATCCAAAAGAACCACGCCCAGTTCGCCTTCAATGCGCGAAATAATGCGTGAAAGCTGTGGCTGACTGAGGCCAATATGCTCGGCCGCGCCCGAAAGATTTTTATAATGAATTGCCCGACTTAAAACAGAGAGTTGCCAATGTAAATTATCCATGGGTAGAGTCTTATCAAAACTTGTTGCGCGGACCAAGAAAGATTTGGACCCAAAGGGAATTATGGCTAAACAGATGAAACGTCACAAAATTGGCTCCTTAGAATGTATTGATATTGATGATTCGAAGAGTCCCTCGAGCCGAGCATTGATACTTTTGCATGGCTTTGGCGCCAATTGTGAGGATCTTGCAAGTCTGGCCAATATGATCCGCATCCCAAATCTGCGTTTGATTTTTCCCAATGGCCCTCACAGTGTAAGTCTTGGCCCACATATGGAGGGGCGAGCCTGGTTCCCCATCGCTTTGCGGGATCTTGAACAGGGAATAAGTTTTGAAAATATTGTGCCCCCAGGGATCAAAAAATCTCGTGAAGCTGTGATCGAACTCATCTCCCGCTTAGGGATTGACTATACGCAAATTGCTTTGGGAGGTTTTAGCCAAGGCGCCATGCTCGCGACCGATATCAGCCTTCAAGTTCATGAGCAGATTGCGGGCCTGGTGATATTATCCGGCACACTGGTTTCACGAGATATTTGGGCTGAAAAACTAAAGCAACATCAAGGCTTAGCCTTTTTTCAAAGTCATGGTGAAAATGATAGTGTTTTGCCTGTAAATGCAGCAAAAAATCTCAATCAATTATTGATTTCTGGTGGCGCGAAAGGTCAGTTGCACTTGTTTCGTGGCGGGCATGAAATTCCGCTTGAAATCATAACGCGCCTCGAAAGCTTTTTGAATAATATTTTTGTGAAAAAATCATCTTAACCGAGAATTTATTTTCCTAGTGCTTTAAAATCATGCTACACATTTTTTTGAACGGATGTGTGTTCGCGGTAGTTTGGGCATGGGGCTCCTATTGTTGTGAATTCAGAAGTCGTTAGCATTGAGGAGATTTGAATGGGTAAGAAGTTATACGTAGGGAATTTGCCGTTTTCAGTGACAGACGAAAGTTTGTCGGCGAAGTTCTCAACAGTCGGAAGCGTTGATTCAGCTAAGATCATTATGGATCGTGATAGCGGTCGCAGCAAGGGATTCGGTTTTGTTGAAATGACAAACGATGAAGAAGCCGACAGAGCAGTCAGCGAACTCAATGGCGCAGATTTCGAAGGTCGAGCACTAAAGGTTTCCGAAGCACGCCCACAAGAAGAGCGTAGTGGTGGCGGCGGACGTGGCTTTGGCGGCGGCGGACGTGGCGGCGGCGGCGGTGGCTACGGTGGTGGCGGCGGCGGTGGCTACGGTGGTGGCGGCGGCGGACGTGGTGGCGGCGGCGGACGTGGCGGCGGCGGTGATCGCGGCGGCGGCGGCGGAAATCGCTGGTAATTAAATTGAATTTTCTAAAAGCTCCTTCAGAAATGTAGGAGCTTTTTTTTGACCTCAGGATCTTTCATTTTCATTCTTGCGACTGCGGCCAAAGCTTGGGCCCTTCGAGATTGCACGCATTTTTGAATCCACAAATGATCTTTCGAAACCAAATAAAGCTTTTCCCAAATTTGTCTCGCAAGCTTCTGCTTTATTTTTGGCCTGAAGCCATAGACAAATTCACAGTCGAGCGCATTTGCAACTATTCTAAGGGATTGAATGGTAATGGTCTCAAGACTTTCGCTCTTTTCTAGTTTGGCGCAAGCTTGCTGTGAAATCTGAAGTTTATTTGCAAGCTTTTTAGCGCTTAGATATTGCGCTTTTCTGACTTGAAAGATCCAATCACTTCTCAGTTGGACAGCGAGAAGCTTTTCAATTTCAATGTCTATTTTTCGGAATTCATATTGTGAAAACCAATATTGAAAGGCAGCTTCGATTTCGTATGGGGTTAGCTCCATTTGGATATGCTCCGAAAATTTACAACCTAGTAAGTTGTATAATTACAGAGTGCCAATGCAAGACTCAGCTAAGACCCATTACGAAATTAAGTTGAAACCGCCCCAAATTTCCGGACTTTGGTCCGCAACTATGGGCGCGGACTATGGACACTGATAGGCGATACCCGCAACGTTTTTGCCGAGGGCAGAAGTTTCACCCATTTGAACAAAGTTGGCACCCTTGCGGGCTGCATCGAGTTTCATATCTTCAATTGCGTCTTCAATTTTGCCATTGGCGCGAATGACATTACCTTCAACATGACCGAGGCTGCGACAATCTTTGGCTGGAGCCTCTCGCTGAATTTTAACGTTTTTAGCTTCAGGAACAATCGCTTGATGTGAACAACTTGAAAAAACGATAAGACCTGAGCAAGCTAACAAAGATTGAATGACTTTTTGGACTAACATTATCGACTCCTTTAGTTCAAAATAAAGTGCGCATGAAGAGGCAAATTCAGAAAATCCTAGCGTTAGTTTCAGAGGTAAACAAGCAAATCACCAATGGCGAAGTGCGTTTGTTGGCCAACAGTTTGTCGTATTCAACAGTGCTTTCACTTATTCCATTTTTTGCAGTTAGTTTGAGCGTTTTTCATGCTTTTGGGGGACTCGATAAGCTCTATGCTGAGATCGAACCCCTGATCATGCAAAATTTGGCGTCGGCCGCAGGCAAAACCGCCCTTTCAGGAATCCAAAGCATGATCTTTAAGTTCAAGCCTCAAACTTTAGGGCTCTTGGGGTTTTTAGGGCTTCTGATCACCTCTACCACCTTATTAATTGATATGGAGGCCGCAATTGAAAAGGTATGGCAAATCAAAGAAAAGCGTTCCTTTACTCTGCGCATCTTTTTCTCATGGCTCATCATTTTTCTTGGGCCGTTGGCCTTAGCCGGCTTAATGGGGGCAATGTATTCAAACAAAACCGGTTTCTTTTACCTTCATAAAATTTATTTCAATGCCAGCTTGCTTTGGATGATTGTTCTTTTCATTTATAAGTATGTACCAAGTGAGCAGGTGGATATGAAGGCAGCGATCTTGAGCGCGATTGTAGCCACCTCGTTTTTAGCTGGCGGTCAAAAAATATTTACTTTGCTGACCAAAACCATATTTAGCTATAGCAAGCTTTATGGAAGCTTGGCCACTATTCCAATTTTCTTTTTGTGGATTTCGATCCTGTGGTGGATCTTTCTCATTGGCGTCGCGCTCTGCGCGGTTTTAAACAAAAAAATTGCCGGCAGCCCCATTACTTACTAAGCTGACTTTTCAGTCAAAAAAAAGTCTATCTTTAGGAGGATAAGTTTGTGATCTATAGAAACGGAATTATCGCGACGCTATTTTTAGCAAGTCTCGGACTTGCAGTCGGCTGTTCACATGAAAGTGTCACGCCGGTAAGTGCAGAGCCAACATCCACAAATGTGAAGAAGAGTTCAACCATACCCGAACATCGTGATTTCCCGGTAAATGAAAAGGTAAATCCCTGTGATAATTTTTTTCAGTATGCTTGTTCAAGTGTGGTTGACTCTTTTCAGCTGAGAGATGATCGGTCACGACATGATTTCGCTTTTGATGACTCAAATGAAAGAATTCTAGAGTATAAAAAGAAATATTTTTTAAATCTGACTACGGCAAAGCCCAGTTCGGAACGTGAATCCCAACTTAAAAACGTTTATTCGGCATGTATGAATGATAAGAGTCGGGCCGAAGAAGAAAGAGATTTGGTCAAAGACCTAAAGTCCACACTGGCAGGTTTAAAAACCCGCGAAGATATTCTGAAGTTTTTCGAGAGTAAAATCACCTCGGGTGAAGTGAGCTTGCTTGAGTTTAGCGATGTTGCGAACCAAAAAAATCCGCTTAAAAATGATATGTATGTGACCTTCAGTCTTTTGAGTTATCCAGAGAGAACTTACTACGAGAAATCTGAAAACACCGAGGACCTGCAGGCGATGTTCACGGAATTCTTCAAAACCATTGAAATGGATCAGCCCGCTGACGCGGCTAAGAATTTGCTAGCCTTTGAAATTGAGTTTTCAAAAATTTATCCGACGCCAGTTGAATGGCGCGAGTTGTTTTCCTCTCCGGCGACAACATCGAGAAAAGATTTGATTTCAAAGTATCCGAGTTTTCGGGTCGAATCATTTTTAAAGAAAATTCCGAATTCAACTTTGATCCGTGATTTTGAACCCAAAAGTTTTGAGTTCTTGAATAAGAAATTTTCTGAAATGCCACTTGAAGACCTCAAGCGACTCTATGCCTACCACGCGCTAGTTAGCTATTTAGATGATGCTTATCCTGACTTCTTTAAGAAAAGATTTGAATTTGCATTTAAACATCTAGGCGGGCCAAAAGTGCGACCTGATCGTCAAGAGCGTTGCACAACTCTCGTGATGCGCAAATACTCTAAAGAACTCGATAGCATTCTGTGGCCAAGACTCTTTAAGAATTTTCCGAAGCAAAGAGTGGTGGCTCTTGGCGAACGCATTCGAAACTCTATCTTATTGAGTCTTAAAAATAACAAATGGCTATCAAAAACCGCTCAGGCCGAAGCAACGAAAAAAATTAAGACGATGAAGCTCCAGTTGGTTTCACCAAGTAACAATGAAGAGTGGGATTTCAATCCAACGGCAAAATATTCAAATGATAAGCCCATCGCGAACGCACGCAAATTGACCAAAATTTTAGAAGACAAAACAATTGCAGATTTTAAAAAGACCTTGAGTCCTTATCGCTGGGAATGGGGGCCGCTCATAGTGAATGCTTACTACTCAGTCGAGTACAATAAGTTTGTACTTCCTGTCGGAATATTGCAGCCGCCTTTTTTCGATGCAAAACTAAGTGACGAAGAAAATTTAGGTGGTCTAGGCACTGTAATTGGTCACGAAATGGGTCATAGCATTGATGATCAAGGAGCAAAGTTCAATTCCCGTGGAGTCTTGAAAAGTTGGAGAAGCAATGACGACACCAAGGAATTTGAAAAACGCACATCGGTTTTAGTAGATCAATTCGGCCATGCTGGCCACAATGGTAAATTAACTCTTGGAGAAAACATTGGCGACAATGTGGGTTTGACGGCGGCACTGCAGGCAGCTTCAATTAATCCAAAATTTGACAATGAAACGCGTAAGAAATTCTTCTTACAGTACGCCCACTTGTGGTGCAGTTTGTATCGTCCGTCTTTTGAGGAACAACAGCTTAAGACCAATCCGCATGCTTTAGGTTGGGCTAGGACCAATGAGCAAATTAAGCAGCAAAGTGCTTTTAAGGATACATTTCAATGTAAGGAAGGCGACAAAATGGTCTTGCCTGCCGACAAAATTGTTCATATTTGGTAATGACTTCAGCATTTTAATAGGGGCCCGGTTTGAAAAGGCCCTTTTAGTGACAGTTCACGCTTTGATTTCAATACTTTAAGACTAATTACGTCACTTCTTTGGCTTTATTTCAATTAAAGTCATTTTAAATCGGAACACAATTTGCTCTGAATAACTGCATAAAAGCAATCAAGCTCTTGTTTTCAATTCGTTAAGGAAGCCATAAATGAGAAAGACTTCAAAGTTCTTATCGGTTGTTGCATTCGCAAGTATTTCGTTTTTAGCTTTGAATTCTTTTGCAAATGGCGACGAATGCATTGATGGCTTTGTAAGATATTCGGGTAACGCTTCAAAGATTTCAGCAGATTTGAGTAGTTTTCAAAAAGCAACTCCGCTTGTTAATGGCGGAATTGCTCCGGGCTCTAAAATTCTGAATCAAAAATATGCTGAAATCTGCTGGGCCTATGGTTTCAATGAATTGGTTGATCAAAATCTGCATACCAATACCGGTGTTACTTTAGAAACTTCGCCGGATCACAATGGTTTTTGGCATTTTTATTTTCAAATAAAAGAACATCCAATGTATTTTGCAAAACTAGCTGGCAGAGTTAAGCGCGGAGAAATTTCTCTCGAAGAGGCAAGTCTCGAAGCTGTGCTCATGATGAGATTGCGTCCAAATTCAAGAGCGGCAGCTCAGGCTGAATTTGTGGTGCACTCTGGCAGTGATGAGCCGACGGCTCTAAACGAAGCAAAGTTAATTGGTTTGGTTCCGCAAACTTTGTTTGATCGTCCCATCACTTCAAATAATCAAGCATTGACACTTGTTGCCAGTTTAAAAGATTTAGTTGGCAGTATTTTAAATGCGCCCAATCGTACAAGCATTTTTAATGGAGTAGATTCTGATGGAATCAATACTCCGCTTTATCAACTGATGACGGATAAATTGAGTCCGGTACTCAATGCTTCATCTGCGAATAAACATTTACCTTATCGTCCAAATGATCAGTTTGTACATACGGATGGGAATAGTTATACACCGCTTAGTTTTATGAAGAGTGTGGCACAATTTGATCCGAATAGTTTTGTCGATGTTCAAATGACCTCAGCTAATCAAAAGCTTTTAGAAAGCGCCATTCAAGCGAGTCTCACCCTTCCCAAGCCTATTCCGGTTCCTGTGGGCTTTGCTATTTACAATCAGCAGGGTTTTCAAAGCTCAGGTGTTGCTTCTTCTGACTTAGTACTACAGGGCCAGGTGAAGTTGGCCGGTGGACATTTGGTACTGATTGAAAATACACGGACCTTAGATGCGGCATTTGCAGGAGCCGTTTTCAAAAACAGTTGGGACCTACAAGGACTCGATGCAAACGGAAACCAACCAAGCAATCCGTCACTTTCAGGCTACAATGGTATCACGCCAGGTTATCTGCTCTATACAATTTTGCAACATGAGCCGCCGGACTTTCTATTTCACATTTCAGTTGTGAATCAAAATTCGCCCTTTTCGGCTCTATTAAAGAATCAGCAGAATAATTAATTTAGCGGCAAACTATTTGCTCGCGGGCATGCGATTTTGTTGAAAGTAATTTTTTTCAAATTCACGAAAGGCTTTGTAATTGGCATGTCCGCCCAGAACCTCTGTGAGCTTTTCAACAGAAGTTTGCTCGATATCACGCATGGCTTTGATATCATCGTCTTGGGTTTCAAAATGAATAATATTTCGCTTCTCTTGCAACTGCGTAACGAGCTCATTTTCAACCGGAATGAATTTAACCACTGAGTTTTCATTCAAATTTAATTTGTTAATAAAAAATTTATTTAAATCTCGTATCCATTTTGCTTGGGCTTGAGAATCCGATTTGAATTGCGCATAGGTGTCCGTATAAATAATATTATCTGTGTACGAAGTTTTGTAGTCGCTGGTAATTTCAGGAACAAACTTCGGGCGTTTTGCTTCTTTTTCGCGAAGCTCTTCAGCAAATACTTCGGCGGCACTTCTGTGGTCACCATATTTTTCTTGCAAGTAAAATAGCGTGACTAGAAGCAATACGAAAATTCCGGCGGCATGTATAAAAATGCGCTTTCGTTTTTTAGTATTGGTAAAATCAGAAATCGAAGCGGCTGGATGCATGATTTCACTGCTGCTCGCTTCTTTTGAATTTTCTTCAGCGACCATATTGGTGAGGACGGCGGTAATGTCCTGAAAGAAGTTTTGAAAACTCTCTGGTAAGACTTGTGTCTTAAGGGCCTCTTGCAGTTTTGGCGTCAAGTAAATTTCAAGTGCTTTTGCGGTTTCGATGGCTTTGTGTTTGCGCACCAATCGGGCTTTGGCATCGGCTTCGGCACGCAGAGATTTAATAAGTTCAAGTTCTCGTCTTTTTAGTACTGCCAATTCTTCATCTTGAGCAATTTTCTGTTTTGCGTGATCCGCTACCGATTGTTCGCGGAGTCGCTTTATTTCACTGGTTATTTCTTTTCTCTCATTGACCATTTGGGCTTCAAGGTTTTCTTTTAAGCGAATGCGCTCTTGATTG
Source organism: Bdellovibrionales bacterium (assembly GCA_043739185.1). Taxonomy (GTDB): domain Bacteria; phylum Bdellovibrionota; class Bdellovibrionia; order Bdellovibrionales; family JAMPXM01; genus JAYTQQ01. The sequence continues at coordinate 5,856 of JAYUEN010000221.1, read as the reverse complement.
ATTTGCTTATCAAGCGAAGAAGAACGTTCGACCAATTGTCGTTCTTGGGTTTCGAGGTCATTGACTTTTTTCAGTATCAATTCACATTCAGACTTGATTCGTAACGTATTTTCTTCTTCTTGCTGGCGGCGCTCTAAGGCTTCTTTTGCACTCAAATCCAATGCATCGACCGCTTTTGCTTTGGTGGCAAGAGTTTCTTCAAGAGAAGAGATGCGAAATTGCAGGTCTGATACGCGTTGTTTACTTGCAAGCTCGGTTTCGCCAAGCAATTTTTCGGCGGCTTCAATTTTAATATTGAGGCCATTTAGTTTTTCATTTCTGAGAGAAAATTGTTTTTCGACTTCGGTGTGCTTTTGTCCGATACGGGCAACATCGCGTTCTAAGGTTTCGCGGGTTTGGCCAAGTTTAAAATGTTCCTCATGAAAAGTGCGAGTGACTTCTTGTCCCGCGAGCTTTGATTTGCGAATAGCCTCATTGACTATTTCTTTAGCTTCTTCAGTGGCTTTCGACAAAATACTTTGTTTTTGCGCGTCTGCTTGAGAGCTTGTCTGTGAAACTATTTTATCAGCCTCTAATTTAGCTTGATCGAGGCGCTGCTGTGCTTTCTTTTCAGATTGAAGTTTGATTTCGGATAAATCGTTTTCATTGGTTTGCCGCATTTTGCGAATAGATTCTTTTACGTCCTTTAAGATTTGGTCCACTTCGTCCTGAGATTCTTGAAGAATGAATTCGGCCTTTTGGTGGGCTTCTTCGGCCGTTTTATGGGCCTTCTCTTCAGATGAAATTTGTGAACTGGTGCATTTTTGATAGGTTTCTTGTAGTAATTTATCGGCCTCTTCTTGGGCAGCAGTTTTGATTGCCGTGGCCTGTTGTCGTGCTTCAGTTACGAGTTTTTCACCTCGAGGTTTGAATTCTGCTAAGATTTTCTCACCAGCAATTTTAGCATTGTCTAGCATTTCTTCGACTTTGATTTTGGTATCCTCTTCAGCTTCTTTGAGCTTGTAAGTCGATTGCAACCTAGCTTGAGCGTCGATTTCTTCAGCTCTCAAATGCGCCGAGCTGATGATCTTTTGAGCTTCGACATTCGCACTCGCTAAAGATTTTTGAACATCTGTATCCGCTTTTTCGATTGTTTCTCGAGCCTGAAGCTGGGCGGTATCGGCAATTTTCTTAGCATCTATTTCAGCGGCCTCTCGCAATTGGTAAGCAAGTGCCCGTGCCTGATTTAAAATTCGCTCGGCGGCAGAATGATCGATTTCAGCAACACGCTGAATGGGGGGTGGTAAGGGAATTTCAGCTGGAGTTGGAGGAAGCTGCAAATCATATTCTGGCTGAGTATCATCAAGATTGATTTCACCAGGGGGAACTACCAGTCTTAAGGGTTCTCGAATCTCAAGAGTTAGGAGTTCTTTTGCCTCTCCTAATTTGATTTTGTCACCAGGTTGGTAAAGCGTTGCTTGGTGGCGCGCAATTTCTTTGTTGTTGATAAAGCTACCATTGGCTGAGCCAAAATCGGCTATCCAAATCGAGCCATTGCGAATTTCAACTGTTAGGTGAACGCGGCTAATATTGGGAGAGGTAATTTGCACGTCGGCATCTCGGCCGCGACCAATGGTAAAGGCAGTCCTGTCGATGAGTTCTTCACGAGTCTCATTTCCCAATGTGATCTTTATTCGACAGGCGGTGCCACTTGTATCTTTCATCTATCCCATCTAAGCTTTCTTTAAGAGGCCTTTTTCGGCTTATGCAAAGTTTCCATTGAGCGCTTGCGATGTTGTCGATTGGTTTCTTGATTGACGGCAGCTTCGGCAATAGCCTCATTGCCATCACGTCGGTCTTCAAATTCAGTGTCTTCATCTGGAGTATTGTTGTTGTCACTTCGGTTCCAGAGAATATCGAGTGCATTTTCAAAACGATCTATAATGGTAGCAAAAAGTTTTTCAGGCGACCAAACAGTATTGGTGATGCTCATAAGTACGGAGCACAAGATTCCCACAATAGAAGTCGTCATTGAAAATGAAATATTTGAAAGGAATCCGTCCATCACAAGTTTTGTTTGTTCTGGATCTGAAAGATTCATTCCACTGAGCTCGGGTAGACCCTTCATGATTCCAAGAAAGGTACCAAAAATTCCGCCGATAACAAACAGGCCTGGTAATATATTGAGGATATCATTGAGGCTCGAGATCGGCATAATCCCAAAGAGACGATTGAAACACGGATTGTTTAACAAAGTTGACTTCGCTACGTTGAGAATTTTTGGCTGTTGTGCGCTGTACTTGAGGTGACGTAATTGTTTTAAAGTGTCTTTAACGATCCATGCGGAACCAAGTTTAATCAAGAAGAGGCGATCGCTCCAGTGCATGACTTTGTCTGGCTTGCGTCGGCTAAATTTGACTCGCAATTCAAAAGCTTCGTAGTAAGTTTTTTCTAGCAAACGTTTTGCCAAGACATAAAACGAGACTTCAGATTTGGTGGTCGTCGCATCGTCAATATAGCGATCCACGCGTTTTTCAAACTCTTTGGCAAACCATTCGTGTCGTTTAATCGTGTAGTAGATTAAGCCTCTGGCGGCAAATCCTGCTGCAAAAGTAAAGAGGATAATCGATACGAGGTATTCGCCCGCAAAGTTGGCAACGAAATCAATAAAATGCTGCACTAATTCTTTCACAAAAATCTCCTTACTCGTCTAAATTAAAGCGTATGATAACTCTTTGAGCCTTAGAGCAATCATGGGTTTCACAAAATTCTTTTTGGGTCATATTTGGGGATGCGAGATCACGAGCATTTTTTCGCTCTGCCAAGAAACTTCTTCCGGTTACTTTCACAAGAGGAAGGAGTTGCTGTTGGTATTTGAAGTTCATTTTATTGGTATCGAATACATACTTAAAAATCGAGCGGGCACGATTGAAACTGAGGTCCAAATTGAAGTCAACCGCAGTTCGATCTCCAGGATTTAAGCTCTGTGGATCAATATACTTGCCTTGATAAGTAGGCGACGCGAAGCCGATGATCTCGACAGCTTTGATTTTTTTAGAAACCTTTTCGTTGCCAAAAAGACTTTGTGAATAAATCGGCATTGCTTTCTCAATGATATTTCTCATGCCCGGTTTGAGACTGGCTTTTCCGGTATCAAAATACTCTGTACCGAAATCGAGCACCACATCTCCTGTTGCTTGGTCGACGTCGGCTTTAATCCCATTTTTAGCAAAGTTTGCTTTGATGTCTCTAGCAAGTGATTTACGTTGTTCAATTTGGGCGCGGGCTTTGGTCAATTCGCCTTGGGTAGCAGCCATTTTATTTGAAAGTCCGGCCAACTGCCCTTTCAAATCTTTTGCTTCTTGTTCAGCAGCGGCTTTAAATTGAGCCTCACGATTGGCCTTAGCTTCGGCCGACATTTTGTGCTTGTGAAGTTCGGTATCAAAGGCGGCTTTTTCTGCGGCTCGTTTTCGATCATAGGACTCTTGCAGACCCTTCATTTGAGCCGCATACTTTCCTTCGGTACTTTCAAGCTCTTTGGCTAAGCGGCCTTTTTCTTCTCCAACTTTTTCAAGATTGGATTTCGTATTTTCAAGTTGTGACTCAACAGTTTCGAGAGTCGAGCTCACCTGACCAAGCTGCTTCGCGGCTTCAATATTCTCTTTTTGAAGAGCTGCAACCTTTTCGGAATTTTCTTCTCTTAAGCGCTCTTTTTCAGCTTCCATTTTTTTCTTTGAAATATTGTGGCTATTATATGCGTAGGTAAGTTCTTTAACTTTTTGTTCGAGTTCGGTATTTACTTCGGCAATTTCAGCTTTGCCTTTTTCGATGACCGCCTTTTTTTCAGCCACAGTTCTCTCTAAACTTTTAATTTCAACTTGGCGTTCTGAAATGATGTCATCTTTTTTGACAATGATCTTATCTCGTCGCTTGATTTGTGCTTTTGAAAGCACATTGGTATTGATGATGTTTGAAATCAACTTTTGATACTTATTAAGTGCCACTTCCTTTTCTTCATTTTCTTTCGCTTTTTGTCGAAGTGCATTTTTTTCGTTTTTAGCATCGTCTTGCAAAAGATTGAGCTTGCCCATGAGTTCCTGATAGGCCTTTTGCTCATCTTTCGAAGCGTCCTCAGTCATATAATCTTCTTTTAAAGTATTATAGACCTTGATTTGCTGTTTTAAATCTGTGAGCTGTTGTTTCAGGTTGGTGTTTTCAATGTTTTGTTGAAGACTTGCCGTGCCCTGTTTTAGACTTGCAGTCACATACATTAATAGAAAGATAACGGATAGGGACATGAACAAATCGCTATACGATGTCCATTGCATACCTGATTCGTCACCGGACTTATCTTTTTTATATTGAAATGACATATTTTGATTCCTTCACTCTGTTCGATCGGAATTTTCAGAAAAGGATTAAAGGCTTCGAAAGTAAATCAGGCCCTTCGACAGAGAGCAGATTTGAAAACCTAGATGAAAGTTAGAGGCTCTTTATTTCAGTCCTAGGGCTGGCTAGACCTGACCTCTCGAATTATTAGAATAAAGGTCTTGCCTCATATTATTTAACTATTGCTAAATGAATGGGAGCCTTTTTATTAAAGCGGGGTAGTTATAAAAAATATTTCATTATTTATATTGGCCGGGTTTATTTTTCTCAGTGCAAATTTGCTTCAAGCTAAGACCTATATACTTAAAAAAGGCGATACCTTGGCAAATGTTGCTCGCGGCTATTATGGTGAGCCGGTTTTTGGCCCCAAAGGAAGCATTAAAAAAATCTATAAATTAAACCCTTGGACAAAAGCTAAAAATTTAATTCTAGAGCCCGGTCAGGAACTCATTCTCGAGGACAAAGAGGCCGCCCATGAAAAAGACGACAACGTCAAAGTTGCGGCACCAGCTGTCGTAATTCCGCCGCCAGCTCAGCACATTGAAAGTGTTCCAGTGCCAGCTCAACCAGTGGCCAAAGTCGAAAAAGAACACCTAGAATCCGCGAAAGCCACGGCTTCTCCGGATTCAGAACTTCATGAAGCTCCCGCCAAAGAAACCCATCAAGAGACGCACCCAGAGCAGAAGCACCAGATGGCACACGAGTCCGCGCATACCGAGCACCAAGCCCATTCCGAGCATGGTGAAGAGACTCATAACTATTGGTCGATTATTCCTAGTTATTCGCAAGTGACACAAGCAGCGACGGAAGTGGCCTCTGGTAAAGGCTACTCCTTATCAGGAGTCACAACATTGGGTGTAGAATTGGGCTGGGATCATTGGTGGAATTCTTCGCTCTCAACCATTCTAACCATGAATATAAGCCAAATGAGTTCTACCTCGGCAAATAATACGGCAACTTCAGGTCAACTGGGGCCTTCGACGACTATTCAATATGAGCTCGCAGTTCTGAACCGCGTGGCTCCAAGTCTTCGCTTTGGCTTGGGCTTTGCTTACGGCGATCATTTATTTTTAGAGAATTTTGCCGATGTTCCCGCCAACCCCAGCCTGTACAAAGTCGCCTTTTGGAATCCATTTTTAGCAGCCGAGTATACCGCCTATGAAAGTGAGCGCTATGAGTGCCTCTTAAGCGCCAAGATGGCGGCTTTACCTGCCCAAGTGGGACATGGCCATGATCTCACCAGTGGAACTGAATTCTTTGTTGAAGCCTCATTTCTGCAAAAGTTTGAAAAGCGAGCCGTCACCTACGGCTTAAGTTATTCTACGGAAGATCAAACACGAACTGATGCCAATGAAACGCGTTCAGAGCTGGCTCTCAAAATTGGAGTTTTGTTCTAAAAATGAGTTCAAATTGGCAAGCAAGTTTTTTTGGAGGCTGAATGAAACTACAGACAGGCATTGTGCGAAAAAGTAGGTAGTCTTGCCAAGG
>JAYUEN010000220.1:0-1674 GCA_043739185.1 Bdellovibrionales bacterium | reverse complement strand
CTTGTTTCTAACGCATTTTATAACCCTGCTCAGAATACTTTCAAGTACTGCCTGGGAATGGGAGTTCAAAATACCAGTGAATATCAACTTGCATTCGTGATTGCCCATGAACTTTCTCATAGCATTGACCCTTGTGGGATTACTAGAGGACCGTCGGATTTTGCTTTCAAATACAAATCAAATTTGGACAGAGCTAAAGCAGAGCAAGAGTTTCCATTTAATGGTGTCATCGTGTGCCTTCGGTCAGATAAATCTGTGCATGCAATTTTCCAAGGTCAAGTACAGCAAAACGGATATGGTGGTGCTCAGGTGGCACAAAGTAACATACCAGTAAACAAAGACCCGCTGTTTTGCCAAAACGATCAAATCACAGAGTCATTCGCAGATTGGATGGCCGCGGAGATACTGCCGGACTACATGGAAAAAAATCACCCACAACTGACTGTTCAGCAGAAGAGAATTGGGTATTCAAATATCTGGCGTGGTATGTGTCAAAGCGCAGCTTCGTCGGCCGCGATAGCTGGCATGAATACGTCGCTGGATCCGCATCCGGCACAAGAGGCAAGAACTAATGACATCATTTTAATGCAGCCAAAGATAAGATCTCAAATGGGTTGTCCACCTACTTTGCAGGATCGTGTTTATTGCAGCATCAATAACACGATAGCATCCACGTGCAAAGAATGTTCGGTCCAGCCAAATAGTCAGCAGCGAGGTGCAAGGTGAAGAAGATTTTATTCTCTGGTTTTATATTAATATTTTCTATCGGTGTATTTGCGAAGGTAAGTTCCAAAAGAAAATTGGCCAGCACCAAACAAAAAATCGAAGCTATGACGATCTATGGCGACTCGGTGTCGCAGTTTAAGATCGAAGACAGCGATGGAAAATTTTTAATAACTATGTTTACGAGCGCAGGTATTCGCCGTCAAAGAGTTCTAACAAAGGCCGATTTTGATTTCATATTGAATGAGTACGCGAATTTGCCAGTGCCGCTACAAGTCCCGACCGATTGCTACCGTGCAAGAATGGATGTCATTCTCTACAAAGATGGATCCCAGGAGTCTAAAAAATCGAGCTGCTTTGGATTACAGACGCTCACAGAACCTCAGTATGTCCACTTTTCGAAAGTATTAGTGAACGCGCTATAAGTCTAAAAATGCTGCTCTTTGATCGGCGATGGCCGGAAATGCGAACTCAGCCGATCACCTGATTTTTTAGAGCCAGAATTGAAAAATGGCGACAGTAAAAAAACCGAGCGCCAATCATAACAATGACAAGGGTTCAAACCATTAAATTACCAAAACCCTGGAACCGTGCCCTTCGGCGAATCCTTCAGGGAGCTTTTACAAAATTTTATATTTTTACAGACCGAAATAGAATTAGCTGTATTCATTTCTTTCAACTTTGAAATCGCATGATCTAGAGTTTTGTTCGTAGACTCAACTCTTCGTTCTTCGCTGAAGGATGATTCAACTTGTTCGATACACCAACATGATTCATTCAAGGGTCTAGAGTACTGAGTGGCAAAAAGTTGTTTTTTGCCAACTCGGACTAAGTAACGGTCCAAGGAAGCTCCAAGAAGCCACTTTTGAGTGGCATCACCAAGTTCAACACCTCTGAGAGACCATAAAAATGCTTGATAGGCATGATCGGCAGTATCGCCGTGCTGATAAA
>JAYUEN010000219.1:0-1677 GCA_043739185.1 Bdellovibrionales bacterium | reverse complement strand
AGATCGCCCGCCACACTCGTGGCGTCAACAATCTCAACAAAATAGAGAATTCTATGAATAGCTTTGAGATTCTATTTTCATTTGCATCGAATCTAAGCCGCGCGAGTTGAGTACCGAAAGTCCTCAGTTCCAAATCTCAAGTAAAATGCCAAATTCAAATCGTAAAAATCAACCTTCACATAGTTGGCACCATCTACAAACCGCCCGCCACCTACTGGCCTACAGAATCCACCGAACTTCATACCTGAATACAGAATGTAATCGTTATATTTATATGGATTCTTAACTAAAAAGTATTTCATAAAGGGCAGAGAAAAAAGTTTGATGGTATAGTAAAGGTCATTGTCACGCTTATGAGCGTCACCCATTTTGCGCAAACATTTGCCCCATCCAGGTATTTCATTTGTAATCATAAAAAAATTCTCGGCTTTCGACACATTTGTAAACATACTAATATCCCTTTCTCTGAATATATTTTTTGCGCTCAAGGCGTTCAAATTCCTTCAATTCAAATTCGGCTGAATTTGAAAAGAAGGCAGTTTTAAAATACTCTTTTATCTTTTTTAAAATTCTTATCATTTATTGCTCCAAAAAATTTCGACCAAGCTTATGTAAGATTCGCTTAGTCCTTAAAATTGTTTCTCTCATGTCTTCAGGCTTCGTTCGGGACTTCATTGTGACTTCACGCCAAAGCCCATTCACATTAGTCAATAGTTGCTGTGTGAGTTCTCGTGAGCCTTCTCTTTGCGGATACGGCCAACTATTTCTTTTTAAGTATATTGTTTTATTATTCTGCATTAATACCCTGTAGCTTCTTTAAGATCTTCCGATAGGAACAACAGATTTCTTAAGCTACCCATCGCCTCGTCAATTACCCGATCAGCATCGGGCCATGACACATTCATGGTTCGAGATATTTCTAGAACGGTCTTTCCTTGCCAGAAATGCAAAAACAAAACGAGACGATGTAAGTCGGACAGATTCAAGATCGCGAAATCAAGATTGAGGCTTAGATTATCAAATTCATTTTGGTCTTTTTCAGATAAAGCAATTTTATAGTTCATTTTTTACTCCGGTAATTTTGTGTTCAGTTAAGCAGCCACTTTGTGGCCAAACTTCAGTCTTGGGATTTGAGTTTTTAAAACATGTCCCCTCATAAGATAGGAAAAGTTGGCCACATTTTTCTTCGATTTCACGAAAAGCCGCGAATTTTCGATTGCTTATGGTCTTCCTTGGAATTTTGATAGCGTTTGCGATTTCTTGCTCACTCATACCCTCCCAAAAAATAAATTGAATGATTTTTCGCTGGTTCGGTGACAGTTCTGAGATTGCCTTTTGTATCGCTCGCTTCAATGGTTCATTCTTCGCCTCTTCAGCAATATTAAAAATCGTCTTGGTTGCTTTTTCGCAAAGTATGTCAAACCCAGCCGGTGACACTAACTCTTCCTTTAAGTGCCATTCCGTTGATTGAATGCGCCTTTCCCAAGCCGCTAAGTCAGAAAAGGACAACTTTAAGGTCTCGTCTTTTGAATTGCTTTGACTCAAATTATTTTCGAACATTTCAACCTCCAATTGTTATGACGCCTTTGGCGTTGATATGATTTTTGTGATCTGTTGGTCTGGTGCTCTTTGAATTCGAACTTGCACTCGCGGATTGAAATGCTCCTTAAAGGCTGA
>JAYUEN010000218.1:0-5188 GCA_043739185.1 Bdellovibrionales bacterium | reverse complement strand
AAATTAAAATATGGTTAGATGGGACTCTTGAGAAGTTCAGACCAGAGGATGGACTGACAGGTGCGATCAACTATGCTTTAAATTATTGGTCAGGGCTTATTGAGTTTTTAGAAGACGTAAGAATCCCTTTGAGTAACAACGAAGCTGAGCGAGCGATACGTCACGCGGTGATGGGAAGAAAGAACTTTTACGGTTCACGCACACACAACGGTGCCGACATCGCGGCAATATTTTATACGATCATAGAATCTTGCAAGAAGGTCGAAGTTGATCCGCGAACTTTTATCAATACGGCGCTGAAGCTTGCAAGCAAGGGTGAAGTTGTTCAAACTCCCTTCGAATACGCAACTGCTCTTCGATTCGAATCAGTCAACCACCGCCCCTAAGACTTATTTACAGTTGACAAAAAGCTATATTATTCAACAAAAGAAATCCATGGCCTGATCAAGAATAGTTTTTGGTGGCGAAAACTCAAGAGAGTTTAGAAAAGAAATTGAAATTAATAATTTATTAGGCCAACCTAATGACCTCTTTTATTTTAAAGGGGCTCGCAAAGTAATTAGAATACGTTTGTAATGGCCGTGCTGAGCGATTCGATCTATGCAAGACTGCAATTCTAAAATTCGCAAATTCGGATCGACAAAAAGCTCTGCTCTAGCGGTGGAGCTCTTGGCTGACATATTTTTCCAATCTGAATCTGAAGCTACGAGACGAAAATCGATGTCTCTGAGTTCCTTGGCTACCGCGTCGTATTCAAAAACGACGCTCCTAGGATCAACTTCAGTGTCTAAGGTTTTTTCTTGCCACTCTAAATGAAAATCAGTCTTTGCCTGTGCGTTTTTTGCAAACAGTGAGATAACTTTCTTTTCTTGATTTGCCAAAAGCCTGCCACCTTCAGCTGAATACTGCAAATAATCGCCAGGACCCTCCGTGAGCAACAAGAAGTAGCTTTCTTTTTTTTTGAGTGGGGGAGGTTTTTCAGAGTAACGATTTACAAGTGGAGATCGTCTGGCTTGGCCCTGCTCCGCAATCTTCATGGCGAAGCTCCATTCCTTAGCCCCTGCCATTACAACAGAAATGGATTGCCCCTTTATAATATTATTTTTATTAGTTGAGGACATAATTCTTTCAACGGTAAACGTTTCTACGTCAGTCCGTGAATTGTCAGAGTGCGAATAGGAGGCTAAAACAACATAATCAGCACTTTTTACCGCTTCCTCAAAGTCAATATTACGATAAACAATTTGGCTCACCCAAGCCTCCTGAGTCACAACAAAAATTATTAAAAATAGGAATCTCTTTGCCGTCTTAATCATTACATTTTAATAATACGCCTTAACTACGAATGACAGTCAAATTTCATTTCAAAGAAATAGCAAAAAATACTGTATGTGAATCAAACATTGTTCGGCTCTAGCGAGCACCGCTTAAGAGCGATATTTATTAGAATTCGTCAATCAAATCTATGCTCTAATCGAGGGGGTACGCAATAGACGAATTTCCCAACAGTAAGAATTCGGCTTTTCCTGCGCCCATAACGGCCGCCGCACTGATAAGTGCTTTGCTAGGAACGGCGAACGTCAAAAACATAGCCGCACTAACAGATTTGTCCTCAAAGCTTTTGCTAGAGAAGGTGGACGCAGGCTTCTTGTTCAGGCACCTAAATCTCGAGTTTGAAGAATACATTTCACAAAATAAAAGAGAAGTTGCTGAGAAATGGCCGTTGCGGATTGTCCCAGTTGCCATTGGCGATGAGTAACAAGTAAAGTTGGTTACTCCTGACCTTGCTGGGCAAGTCAGTCCAAGTTATAAGTTTCTATCTGATATCGTCTTGTGTATTAAGGAGACCCGGGCACCCCTCTCATTCCACCATTTGTTCCAAATATTAAAATTACAACTGACACTGAAATTGAAGTTGTTAAGCAAATGATACTACCTAGAATTTTAATCCAGTTTGAAGAATCAAAATAAAGCCAAAAAAATGTCTGATTCGCCGCCAACCCAATAAGTGAAACCATTGCAAAAAATGGATACCATGTTCGATATCCCAATCGCCGATCTACTTCTACAGCCCCTCTGGAGAAAATTGCAAAAACGATAATTAAGCCGAGCCAAATCAAGACTTTTAAGAGAGCTGATAAATTTTCTATAAATTGAGGAGATCCCATCGGAATATTTTAGCGGACTTGATCAAACAAAATCAACAAAAGTGGGGCCCGATTTCGTATTGAGCAAAAAAAAATCTTCCAGCGGGTTCCTAACAGGCATCTTTTTTTGAGGGCAAAAGATTGGCTTATGGACCTTGGTCTTAGACCCTGTCAATGCATGCGTTGACGCTGACCGAATAAACGTATCGAAATGAAAGACGATTTTGACTTGTCGTTAAAATTTTTGATTGAGTGCTGTTTCGGCGCGTGTTTTCAATTTTTCGGTTTTGATATTGAGGAGCGAGCCTTCTTTTAGAAACCCGTTCTGCCGATTCTTGGCTTGTTCGCATTCCAACCAATAAATATAACAGCAAAACCCGACGGTTTCACTTTTCGTTTTCTAAATAACATCAAGAGATGTTGCCTGGAAGCAGAGATTAAAATTCCGTTGCATTCCAAGCTTATGATTCTCATAGGTTCAAAATTTAGAAAACTATCTTGATATGCAGTCTCACCTCTTAAATCGAATATCCAAAACGTCGTTCGCGGACAAATAGGTGAATCTAAAAGATATCAATACAATATGAAATATAAAGTGCTAATATATTAATATGATCTGCAAATCGCCTGAGTTAATTCTATTTATCTTATTGATGTTTTTCGTAAGCGTCGCTTTTAGTGAGCCCGTTAAAAATAGCGAGATAAATCGAATTGAACAGCACGTAAATAAAAAGATGGGAAAGAGGAGTGATATGATATCAACACACCCGGGCTTTATTTTGAATGTCGAATACCCCGGTGGAAAAGAGACGAAAAAGTCAGTTAACGGTGTCCCACTTAAAAACCAATTTATTTTTTTGAAAGACGGTCGCGAAGTTCAATCTATCGATCAAGCGGATACGGCTATTCCAATCGTTCGGGTAGAGGTAACTTATTCTGAGGATCGAAAAAAAATTCTTGAAATTAATGAGAAGGGACCTGATGGGCAGTCTCTTAGAAGAACTTATGCCGCGCCGTAAAGACTTGTTTTTCAATGCAGATACAAGCATTTTAGGATTGTCGGATTAGGCGATTTTTTCGGAAGAATTCAGAGAACGTAAAAGGCTGAAGTGGTTACTGGAGTGAAATTTGTTTTTATTATTTTGTGCGCGTGCTTAGGCGTCGCCACAACAATCGTCGCGGTGTTATTTTGGGGAAGTAATTTTCTAAATGGTAGCTACCATGCTTTAACTTGGCCCAATTCTTGGCTCTGCAAAAAAAGGTCGAATCCGTATAAAGGCTTATTACAAGGATAAGAATTCCAGAAAATCTTTGGACCACGCGCGGACCACCGATTTCAGAGCTTGCTCAGAATGAAGCGCGCCTTGGTGTGCGCACACTACTGCGTACACGATAGGCTTGGCTTGAAGGGTTTGGAGCAAGTGCTAGCCCGTCGGATGTAATCTTGAAAAATAAAGTGTTTTTTAATATTGTTGCGGCGATGGCAAAAAAGAAAAAATCCTCCACACCTAGATACAAAAGAATGAAGCAAACTCAGAGGCTACAGTCTGCAAAGCAATGGCTTCTCACGTTTAGTGGCAAGAATTTAGTTCGTCGCTATAAAAACCATTTTGGCGTTGACGAGGTCTGCGCGTTGCTGGAGTTGAAAGCTTTGGGTTACCGCATCACTTGGGAGCAAGCTGAATTGGAAGGGTTACTGGACTGTCAATGATTTCAAGATGGCATTTAAGTTGTCGCTGAAGCGCGGCGTCCTCAGCCGTCATTAAACCCCGGCAATGCCCTGTAGGCGATAGCGTCTCGAATAATCACAGCGTATTTTGTAGCAAAGGGGGCCAAACTCAATATAATAGCCTTTGCGAAGTCGATGGCCCGCCAAGCTTCAAAGATTCCTTTTGTTGACGAGGCCTGTGAAAAACTTAAAGTTTAAGTATGAACAATCAAAAATTTTCTTTTTGTAAGTATCTATTTTTACCATTGCTTACAATGTGTTTTAAACTGGCTATTGCACACGCTGAGTTGGGTGACGGAAATTTCGAAAGTTTTGACGAATACGACTTCAATAAAAATGATATTCACAGCGGATCGCTCGGCTCCCTGCAGGGCTTCGAGCTTTCCTTTCGTCATGGTAAACAAGTAAATGGAAATCATTGCGCTGAAGTCATTGATTTCAAGTGGAAAAATCCAAAAAAAAAGAGCTGTTGTCAACAAACTGTTTTTAATGAAATGACCGATTGCTCAAACGATCCTGTTGTAAAGAATGAACAGATCAAATGGAGGGCCGGCTATGTTGACGGCCCGATATGGCACTGTTGGACTCTCAATCCGGATAAGACAAAATTAATAAAGGCAAAGTTCTGTCAAGCCACCGAATAATGATAAGAGCCTTCTTTAGGCCTAACCAGAATCACTTGTTCTTAAATTTTCGGATGCATGCAAAATCGCTCTCCAGTGTAGTTAAAATTCGGTAGCTTTAAGTCCGATCAACAGGGCTTGCATTTTCTGCGGCGAGCTTAAGTAAGCAGTCATTTCAAGGTACTCGTGCCCAAAAAGGACCATCAAAAATGAAACGCACCAGTACGTAAAGATTGCTCTTGCTCCCTTACGGCGCGACATGTTATAAATAGCTCCATAAACAAAGTCCCCAGTGTCTATCGGTTGGAAGTAGTATCTAACGAGATTTGGGACGGAACCTCGGAGTCTCTATGAAAGTTTCGTTACTTGCTGTTTCTTTTCTCTTGGCTTTTACTTCATTGGCTTCGGCCAGTACATTACACTGCACTAAAGTAAATGGATCTTCAAAATGGGACGTAGTTGTAGCCGAGATCGTAGGACCAAATACACTGAGTAATGTAAGGGTTAATTTCTTTTATGGTACAGGCAACCAAATTAAAGCTGATACTGTATCCCAAATACAAGGAAAACCCGAAAGCAGTCGAAGTCCCTATAAAAATCTCAGCAGCTTTGTTTTGAATGACAAAGTTTACGGCATTTATTTAGATTTGCCGTCTCCATTGACTCAGGAAAATATGGCTGCGTTAACA
>JAYUEN010000217.1:0-15618 GCA_043739185.1 Bdellovibrionales bacterium | reverse complement strand
CCCAGCCGATTTCTTTTTCAATCCAGCGCGCGAGACTTTGAGCAATTCCTCCAAGACGTATAGCTTCGGGACTATCTTTGACTTCGAAGGCAACTTGCGCTTTTTCACCTTGCGCTTTCGCGCCTTCACTCACAACCACCAAAATTCCGCGTGCACCTCGGTTTTGTTGATGTCTTAAGAATTCTAAAAACTTCTTTTTATTGTAGGGTCGCTCCGGAATTAAAATCGCATCGGCATAGCCGGCAAGTCCACCACCTAAGGCAATCCACCCCGAAGTTCGTCCCATCGCTTCGACAATGATCACTCGCTTGTGGGCATCAGCGGTTGCCCTAAGCGCGTCAACAGCATCGCTTACGACCGAGCAAGCGGTATCATATCCAAAGGTCACTTCTGTTCCCGACAGATCATTATCAATTGTCTTCGGAACGCCGATCAAAGGTATATCTTTGGCTACCAGTGAAAGTGAGTTGAAGGTGCCGTCGCCTCCTGCTACCAGAAGACCTCTAAGACCCAATGCTTTGTATTTTTGTACAAATTCTTTTTCGCGTTTTCGAACTGTAGAACGATTGGAGCTACCCAAATAAGTGCCCGCTTGAGAATGAATGCCGCGCAGGGTTTCAAAGTTAATGGGTTTGGTTCGTCCCTCGAAAATTCCTTCGAAGCCGTCACAAATTCCCACAATTTCGTAGCCGGCCATGAGTAAACTTCTGCAGCTGGCCTCAAGAATTCCGTTGAGGCCTGGAGCATCTCCACCCGCGGTGAGAATACCAATCTTCTTTTTATTTACGCTTTTTGTGGCGGCTTTTGCTGCCATTACTCTTTGGTCTTGAGCTGATCTTGATGTTGCTCAATAAATTCTAAGATCGAGTCACTGACGGCTAATAATTTCGACCACTGTTCTTTGTAAAGAGTTACCGGAAATCTGCCAAGGCCATAAACGGATAGCCCACCTTTTTCACTTACTTTCATCGAAATCGTTCCTCGAGAAGGCTTTTTCAGTTTTTCATTTTCAGCTCTTAGTTTTTCAATTTCTGCTTTTAGAAGTTCTTCATTTGCCATATATTCCTGCTTTTTTTTGGACTGTAGGTTTTACTAACGGCCTCATCTCACCATTGGGTTTTTATCTTGTCAACTTTGGCTTGATGTTAGTTACAAACGTGGCAACTACCGGATAATGATCCGACGCAAGCTTTCTTTTTTCGGCAAGTGTCGTCGGAAGATTCAATTCCGTACCAAACTCATCTTTGAAGCGATAAACAAAAGTTTCATTCACTATAACTTTATCCTTTAAGATCTGAGATACAAAAATATAGTCGAACTGCTTCTTCCAACATTTGCCTGAAGGCGCAAACTGAAGTTGGGTGACTCGTTTGTCTTGCGGAATTTCAGCTAAATCAAATACATCCTGAAGATTTGTCTTTTGATGTAGACTTAAAAATTCAGAATCTGTTGCTTGTCTTGAGGCAATTCCATTGAAATCTCCGGCTAAAACTATGGGCACCTTCTGCTCAAATTCGGCCCCAATTTCTGCATATATCTCAATCAATTTTTCGAGTTCGGCCTTTCGTCTATCTTTGCCTAGAGGGTCAATATTGTCTTTGTCGAGTTGGGATTTTAAATGCACATTTAACAAAATCAACTCGGGTTCTGATTTTGACTCCGAGAAAATCCTCAGTTCCAATACATCTCTTGAAAATTTAAGACTGTGCTGGGGATCTAAATAACCACCCAATACACTTTGGCGCTCATGTGGATACAAAAAATCAATGGCGCGATCTTTGTGGGTTCTGAGCTCGAAGTTCAAAGGCAAATTTGATTTTACGAGATAGGCAAGATCGATTCCACGATCTGAATTTCCCTCAATCGAAAAAGCTTTGTACTCGTCATTTAAAAAATGTTTAGCAAAATTATTTATAGATTCAACACCACCCACTTCACAAACTGCAAATACGTCGGCATTCATATCTCGCATACATTTTGCGATCTCACGTATATTTTGTAGTGATTTATTTTCAAAACTTGAAATCGAGTGTTTTTGCCAGTCCGATTCAGAAATTTGCTCTAAATTTGAAAGCAAAGGATAATCGATATAGACGAAAAAATTTTCTAAATTAAATTGCGCAATTCTTAACTTTTTAAGCTCTGGAGCCAACATCCTACCATTGAAGCAAAATTCAATAGTCCTGCACAGCCTTATTTTCTAAAAATCGGATAGGACCTTGACCCTTTTGAAGGATTCACCTCATAATTATGGCTTCAGGACTTTTAACCTTTTGAGGCCAAAATGTTTAATATAACGCAGCTCGTAGGCATCCCCCAACTCGGCGTTTTATCGAGCCTAGAAAGACTCAGCGAGGTATTTCAAGAAGCTTCAACGATTAAGGGTCAAAAGGTTCCGGTGGTCAGCATTTACTTAAAGTCTGGTCAATATATTCAGGGCTATCTCATTTGTTTTAATTCTGGGCCCGAAAAAAAGTCTGTTCTCATTGCAAATTACCGAGCCACTGAAGATGCAGCTCAAGATCTTAGCTATGTTTTTGTCGATGAAATTGCAGGCCTTACGGTGCATGAAGCTGATTTGGTAGTCGACCAACTTTCAAGCGGCCAAATCAATCTATCACTTAAAAAATCTCCTAGCGTTGAGGAAATTCAAAGTCAAATTCAGAACTTCTTAAAAGATTTCAATAAGCGCTATAGTGCTAAAGTGAGTTGTGAAATCGCACCTGCGGCAATCAATACTCAAGCAAAAGCAGAAGTCGAAGCCCTTTTTTTCGGAGTGACGGACTGGACAAGAGCCATGAGAAAACACGGCAATGATGAAATTGCTCAGCAGGCTTTCAAAGACAATCTCTATAAATTTATTTTTAGCTTTGGAGCCGCGCCAAAAATTGAAAGTCAAGACGGCACGACCATTCGAATTGTGATTGGCATTGACAGCGATAAGGTCGAGAGGGTTTCACGCTTTGCTATCGAAGCAACTCTAAAAGAGTTTGTGTGAACCGGAGCCAGAAAGTCCTATCTGTCATTCTTTTGGCTTTTGTGTTTCAAGCTAGGGCCGTTGATTTAGGCTCTCCAAAAATTTTAATTGATCCAGCGCCGGCAACAGAAAAAGAAAGTAAACTCGAAGATTCGAATCCGAATAGCGACGTCTTGCTGAAAATGATTGAAGAGGTCGTGAGTCGAGAGCACCCCGAAATGTTTGCGCGCTGGCAAAAACATTTGCGTTCGCAAAACTTGGATCCCGACAATGAAGAACGAACTCTCAAAAGACTTCAGCAAAAGTATTTAGAAACAATTCAAAGCTGGGGAACGCAAATTACTGAATGTGAATCCGGGCGTGCCAGTAGCAGATGGCTGCGCAGGCTTCGGCGTAAATTTGGGACAGATGATGTGAGTGAACATAAGAAGCAAATCGCAAAAATTATCACCAGCCTTTATCTGAAACGAAAAACTGAATGCATGCAGTCCCACGAAGAAAAGGCCTTAAGAGCAGAGCGCGAGCTCTATGCTTTTTCTTTAGAGCGCATGCGACTTCTCATCGATTTTATTTCGCAAAATAGTGAGCTCAAACTTTCGCAATTAAGTAAAATGCGGCTACTTTCTTCGCTGAAAAGAAAACAGAGTATGCATACCCTAAGTGATCGCAGTGTCGATTTAAATTCGTTGAGACTTGAAACCAAATTACAGAATCTGCCAAAAATTTATGTCGATTTTCTTGCCCATGAGCAAAGCTTTAAAAAGCCTTTTGATTTGCATAAAAATTTAAGCTTTTTGAGTTCTGAGTTTGATGATGTCCAATCGATCAAAAAGACACCGCCAGAAAAAAAGCTAAAAAAACAACTTGATTTGGATTTGAGCAATCCCGGATAAGAAACTTTGGCTAATTGAGTGGGATCGAACGCATAAGTGCTATCATTGCGAAAGTAAGTGCCAACAGAATAAAAAAGAAGTATGAGGTTCCCAAAAGGTCTATTTTTTTGAACTGAGCAATTTGCTTAAAAATTTGATGAAGGTAAACCATTTAGACCCCACTCAGTAGTAGTTGAAGCAGGTTTTATGCCAGCTTTAGTTAAGGGGAACAGGGACATCCAGCTACCAATTTTCTAGGGGGATTTAAAATGAACCGCGAAGAACTCTGTTGTGAAATTTTCAAAGTTGCCCATCTCAAAGGCGAATTCAAACTTAGGTCTGGTAAAACCTCAAATGAATATTTCGACAAGTATCAATTTGAATCTAGACCCGCTTTGCTTGATGCCATAGCAGAACAAATGAGACATCTTATACCAAACGAAACTGAGATTCTCGGAGCCCTTGAAATGGGAGGAATTCCTTTAGCCACTGCCTTAGCTCTCAAAACTGGCTTACCCATGACCTTTGTGAGAAAAAAAGCCAAAGATTACGGAACCCAAAAGTTTGCCGAGGGCCCGAATGTATCCGGCAAAAATATAACCCTCATTGAAGATGTGATCACAACTGGCGGGCAAATCATTGAAAGTGCCACGGAACTTCGATCGATCGGCGCCCTAGTTCGTAAGGTCATCTGTGTGATTGACCGAAGCGAAGGACAGAACGAAAAAATCAAAGCTGCTGGATTGGAATATCAGGCGCTCTTTACAATGCAAGAACTCAAATCCTCAACCCCTTAATGGGTTGTTTGCAAATCCGTAATTTCTCGCTGCAAAGCTTGTCTTTGGGTTTCTAAATTTTTGATCTGTTCTTTCATACTATCTGCAGACGATGAAAAAATTTTCAGATTTTTATCGGCCAACTCAAACCGAGTTTTTTCTTCCTTGAGTTGATTGCGAAGACCTAGGAGTTGACTGTCGATCTGGCTCTGATCCGAGCCGATATTGGCTTTTAAATCAGCTTTTTCATTAGAGTGAACTCGATTCAAATCGGACTCCTGCACGCGCCACTGCGATAAAATAACTTTTTGTTGGGCTATCTCGCGCGCTTTACTTTCCCTTTCATTGACGGCAATTGGGTCTTTCTTTCTCACCTTGATTGCACCGAGTTCCGCTTCTAAAACGCGTAATCGCTCTTCGACTAGTCGGATTTGATATTTGAAATTATTCATTTGGCTTTGATAACGATCTTCAATTATTTGCTGATCCTCTTTTGATTCAACTTGGTGGCCGCTTTTCATTTTTTCTAAATTTTTAATTTGGTTGTTGAGGCCTTCAATGCGGTCGCGCTCAAGCTTTAAATCGGACTCGGCATCCGTCTTGGCCTTCAAATTATTCGGATTTTGTCTGATGCCCTTTATTTGTTCATCAAGATTCTGCAGGTCCTTCTTTTTAGCCAATATCAATTGTTCTAAATTCTCATTTCGATGTTTATCTTCAAGCTGTTTTAGGTCTAATTTTCGCTCTTCTTCGGCAAGGCTTTTACTTAAATTGCCAATCCGCAAGTGATCTTCAGCGAGCTTTCTTTCGCTTAAAACTTTTTCATTTTTTAGATTTTGAATATATTTATAGGTCGCGGCCCCCGCGACGAAAATGAGAATACCCAGAACCCATCTTTTCATTATTTTATTCCAACAATATACGCAATCCAAGCTAGGCATTCTTCGCCCACTTCAGTCCTGACAAAATGACCATCGCCCTCACCTGAGCGCGTGGTTCCTTCCCAATAAACAAAAGTCTTTTGAAAGCCGACTTCACTCATCATCTCGCGAAGCTCGGGAATGGACCACATTCGCCAGTCATAGGTAAAGACATTTTCAACCTTAGCTTTGCCATTTGGCTTGTAGTGAATATTAAAAATAGCGTGATTGGTGACCGGATCAAAACTTCTCTGGTGCCAGTAATATTTGAAATTTTTGTGTTTGGTCATTTCTTGGTTTTCGCTTTGACATGCGGGCCCCCCGAAACAATCCATTAAAAGAATTCCTGATTCATTTAAAGTCGTAAGACAATTATGAAAGTAAGACTTCATCATTGCCCTTTCCTTAAATGTATATTGCGAAAAATTCATCGAACATATGATGTCGGCCTTTGGCAGACCCGGATTGAGCACATCTGTCTGCAAGATTTGAATACGCGCGCGCTGCATAGGACTCAGCTTAGAAGCATAATGACTTTGACCATAACTGATCGGCTCTAAATCAAGATCAATGCCGTAAGATAAATTCTTTGAGTTGAGCTTGACCCACTCACAAGAAAGCGCGTGCGTACCACAAAAATCTTCGCGCATACTAAAAGGATATTTTCCTCGAAGTTCTTTATAAGTGTCGCGCATAAACAAAACATCATTGTCGGGCGCCTGAACACTATTGAGATAGTAATAGTATTTATCAAAATCTTTTGTTTGCTTTGCTTTGGCTTCTGCCTTTTTCTTTGAGGTCCGGCTCATGGAACCTCATCTAAAAGATCAAGTGTCTCGCGCAGAATATCTTGAACTTGAGGCACCGTGGCTCTCTCTAAATTTTGATGCAAGCCAATGCCAGGAATATTTTTTCCGGCCAAAACACGGGGCCTTGCATGCAATTCATAAAATAATTCAGTGGTCGCTCGATAAGCTAAGTGCTCACCAAAATTTGTAACTTCGGTGTCTTCATTCACAAACAAGACTCTCTTGGTTTTTAAAACACTTTCTTTGATCATTTGCCAATCATACGGATAGAGCGATCGAAGATCGATCACTTCAATATGTCGACCCTGCTCCTTTAACTGGTCTGCAACTTGATTGCAAAACAAGAGCGAACGCCCATAACTTATCAAAGTTGCAGCCTTGCCATCACGAGTGATTTTAGCTTTACCAATTGGTATCGTAAATTCCGCATTGAGCTCGGGCCATTTGGGCTTCCACTTCAAGCGATCACTCTCTCCAACGGGTTGATCAATCATTGCTCTTAAAGTCTTTTCCTCTGCTGGTTCGCCAGGAATCAACTCTTCCCCACGTACGCGCATCAAAGCCTTTGGCTTTAAAAACAATACCGGATTGGGGTCTTGAATTGCTGAAAGCATGAGTCCGTAGGCATCAAGGGGCGTCGATGGCATAACAATCTTCCAGCCAGGAAGTCTGGTCGCCCAAGCATCAAAACTATGTGAATGATAAATACTGCCGTGAATACCCGCACCCACCGGAGTCATTACGACCATTGGCATATTGTAATTGCCATTGCTAACCCACAAGGTGTTTCCGGCGATCTTCATCAAATCAATGGTATTGAAAATATAATCGCAAAATTGAATTTCGGCGACACAACGATTGCCAGTGAGGGCGATGCCCATGGCGGCGCCGATAATACCACGTTCATCGAGTGGCGTATTCCAAGCGGTCTTAAGGCCTTGAGTAGCAGTAAAAACGCCGCCCAATGGAGCGCCCACATCTTGGCCAAATATATCAGTTACTTTAAGTTTCGATTCACCAATGTGTAGAGCCATTCGAATGGCTTGAGTCATATTTGCCATTAGAATTTTCTCCAATCCGCGTTTTCGCTTCCTTGATAAATATGATCCCAAATACTTTCTGCAGCTGGTGGAGCCTCCGCTCTGACCTCATCTGAAATGCGCTTGGATTCATCATCTAGCGATTTATAAAGTTCTTTGCACTTCTGCGAAGTAATAAGGCCGGCATTGATCATTTTACGTTCTAAACTTTCAATACAATCCTCGCCTTTTTCTCGGTTCGCGCCAGTTGCAGACGAGTGGCCATAGAGTCGAGACACCATAAACTCCATCAAAACTGGTTTGCCAGTTTTTCGAATATAAGCCATTTCAGCTTGTAGGGCCAAATAAGTTTCAACCGCATTATTGCCATCAACGACAGAGGTTCTTATTCCAAACGCTTTACCTCTATCCGAAACATATTTTTCACCATGTTGCGAACCATAGTCTGTCGAAATACCAACACGATTATTTTGTACCGTAATCAACATAGGCAATTCTTGCCCGGGTCGTGACGCCCAAATCAAACACGAAGCAAAATCCCCCTCTGCCGAACCTGCATCTCCGCCGGTTACGATGGTAATGCCTTTACTTCCCTTTTGGTTGAGCCTTCGCTGAACGATCCCGGTACCAATCGCCATTCCGTACTGAACTTCAATGGGCGAACCTACAGGCACAACATTCCATTTCGGGAAGCAATAGTGATTGCAAAAGTTTCGGCCGCCGGTTGAAGGATCAGAGGCGCGATTCATTTGAAGTCGAATCGAATCAATCATCGGCATACCAAGCGCTACCATAGTTGGAGTGCCGCGATAATGTAAATGCAGATAATCAAATTCGGGCCCTTGACCTTTGTGAGTCAGCATTCCGAGGGGTACTCCAAAGGCCTCCTCACCAGTTCCGCCAATCCAAAAATAAGCATCGCCAGTTCGATATAATTTAATCAAGCGCTCTTCAAGCACTCGAGAGGTGACCATATGCTCATGAAGTTGTAGCATGATTTCTTTTGGAAGCTCTAGTTTTCTAGAGGCAATCCTTTTAGAAAGCTTGGCTGACTTTACTTCTTTGGCGATAAGGTTTTTTTTGGTTGGCTTAATTTGGCCCTGCCTTGAGTGAGATGGATTGGTGTTTTTACTCATAAATTAATTGGTAATTCATCTTTTTAAAACTGTCATCAAGTTGCTGCATTTTAAACAAAAAAGTCGACAAAATCTGGGAAACATCAGGGGTCTGGCAAACCGGACTCAGATGGCGGTGACAGAGCCCAGTTTTTAATTATTTTGAAATCAAAAATGGCGGATGATCTGAAAACTTAAAGGTAAAAGACGCAGACACCTCTTCTCCCTTAGGAGCTCTTGAAAATAGCCAGGCCTTAAACAAATCGACAATGCAGGATTTAATGGCACTCGTCGGCGCACCTTGCAATGTGGTTTTCGCCGCCACAATATTTATTTTGGTTGCGGCCCCCAATTCATCAACACTCCATTCAATCACGAGTGTCCCCTTACTTCCGGGCATCCGCCTAATACGTTCCTCAAAACACCTATTCACCTCTCGCAAATGCTGTCTAACTTCTGCTTGCAGCTGCTCCTTAGTAAGCGTCCCCGCCTGCGAACCCGCCGAAAACAACAATAAAGTTAAGGCTAAACTTCTCAATATTTTCCCCCAAATTATTGCCTTCGAGATTGAGTCCAATCGAGGCGGAGAGAGTGAGGAGACCGAGCCGTAGTTCCTCTACGGCGCAGGGAAAACGAACGAACGACAACGAAGAGTGGGCTCAATCTCGAAGGCAACCGCGCCTACTCGTGGGCGGAGAAGTCTTTTTGGGCTTTTCCGCTGAGAATGATACTGGGCTTCGCACTCGCCTCAATCAAATCAACCGCAACATTTGCGGCCTCTTGAATATCAGCGCGTTTTAAGTAATCCGCGATTTTTTCGTCTTTGTTCTCTTCTTTTTTCTTATCTTTCTCAGATTTCTTTTCTTTCGTATCTTTTAAGGCTTCAGACAATTTTATAATTTTACCGCGATCCTTTGCCTTTTTTAAATCGGTTTTGATTTTTTGAAACTCTGTGCTTTTAGCAACCCGAGTTTCGCTTTGCTTCTTCAAATATTCGAGAACAGGTTTCTCGACTCGTTTCCAAGCACCAGGACCAGTGGTAACATAAGCTTCTTCAGACAAGAAGGGCTTCACTTGTGATTTAGGCAACGAATAATCCAAAAACTGTTCGCCAATTTCATCGGTTGAAAATATTCCCGGAAGTTGAACATCCGCTTCGACTCCACGATGCTGTGTTGAAAATCCACCGGGTGTATAAAACATTCCGACTGTAACTTTCAAAGCACCCAAGCCGGTCGGAATTGGCATAACCGACTGAACCGTTCCTTTGCCAAATGTGTGGTCTCCACCAACAATAACGGCTCTTTGATAATCCTTTAATGTGGCGGCCACAATTTCAGATGCACTCGCTGATATGCGGCTAGTGAGAACTAAAGCTGGGCCATCCCAATCGACATCCGAATCTTTGTCTTTAAATAAAATTTCATCTTCAGCAGTGTGGGTAGATTGTTTAACAACATTTCCGGTTTTAAAGAAAAAGCCCGCAATTTTAACGGCATCTTCTAAACTTCCGCCACCATCGTTTGACAGATCTAAAATGAGCGCATCGGCTTTTTTCTCACGCGCTTCCTTTAATAGGACTTTCATATCGCTTGCGGCTGATCGTCCACCTGGTTTTGAGTCTGAGTAAAACGAAGGAAGATTCAAGATTGCGATTTTTTTCTTCTGACCACCAACTTCTTTATCGATATATGAAATCGAAGCGGCATCATCTTCAAGTTTTATCTGTGCGCGATTGAGGGTTACATTGAAACGCTCTTTGCCATCAGCTCCGCGACGAAGAATTGTAAGTTGCACCTTGGTACCTTTTGGACCACGAATCAAGCGCACCACATCTCGCAAATCCATTTCAACCACATTTACCATTTTATCGGTCTCTCCGGTTTCTTTGAATTGACCAACGGCTACGATTTTATCCTGGGGTTGAATAAGTCCTGACTCTTTTGCAGCGCCCCCTGAAATAAGTTGCTCAACGACTGTGAAGCCATCTTGTGAACTCAAGGTTGCACCAATTCCCTCGAGTTTTAAACCCATTTGAATATTAAAATCTTCATAGTAATCCGAAGAAAAATAACTAGAATGTGGATCAAGAGCACGGGCAAAAGAATCTAAGTAGCCTGCATAAATGTCGTCTTTACTGAGCTCTGATAATTTTTTAAGTTGGCGTTCGTAATTGCGGGCCACATTGCCCTTGGCCTCTTCAAGACTTTTTGATGAAGGATTCGTATAGCTCTTTTTAGGTTCGCTACCTTCTCCATCTTCCGAACCCTTACCGGTGTTTTTTATATCGGGTTCTCCGGTGGCAAGATAGTTTGAAACCTGAAATTGAATATACTTGAGCTGAAATTTATCAGCGTCCGCCTTGGTCTTAGCAAATTCTCGGCCTTCTGGATCGAGCATCAATTCAGTCTTGGGCTCAAACTTCCAGTCTTTTTTTGCAAGGGTCTCGGTCGCGAATTTAACTCTTTCTTCTACGCGTTTTTGTAAAAGTGCTTGAACTTCTTCGATGGCTTTGCAATTGCGCTCTTTGATTTTTGAAAATACGCCAGCCATAATGGTTTTTTTAATTTGTTCAATATCTGATTTCTGAAAATAAATTTTGGCGCCATCGACTCTCTTGATATATTGCTCGATAGTTCGTGTCTCAAGTTGTGGAGTCAAACTTCCAAAACTTATATGTGAATTCAAATAAGCCCGTTCGATAGCATCAATATGAAGACATTGAAGGCCCGGAGGTTTTTGAGCCGGCTTAGGCATTTGAGAAAACCCCGGCTGTGGAGTCAAAAGCAGCGCGGCTGCAAGTAGTGCTGAATTCATATTGATAAATTTATTGTTTTTCATTTTTGCCTTTCGAGCTGCGGACAAAACTCATTTGATGGGAACTAATCGGGTCATTCTTATCATAAGCTATCGGTAATAATGCGCAAAAACTTTCAAGCAAATGACTCGACTTTTACTTATTGTATACTTGTTTATTACAGAGGTTTTGAAACGGCCCGTCGTTTGTCACGGACTTGGTTTATTTTTGATTTGAGCTTGGGGATCGTCTCAAACTGATAACTCAAATTTATAGGCTCATCGAAAGTTGTTCAAAAAACTCGACATTGGTCGCATTCGAGACGTCGGCGCACATACTTGCCTCTGCGCGATCGTGATAAACTTCCCACTTCGTAGCTTGCCCATTATGAGTTTCAATAATGAAAAAACTCATCTCAGGATAATTGGTTTTTAGGAGCTTCATTTCATTGGTTATCAATTCAATATTGTGAGGGTCATCGTCTGACATTCCAAATCGATGATGCGGGCTATATCCATATTTCTCAATGGCCTGCTCTACCGCCATTCGTATCGCAGCACGCTTTAACTCCGCAGTGCTTAAAATAAATCTTGGATCACCCAGCTTATACCTGACTTCTTTATTTGAAACAGGATATACGGCCAGGTAATTGGGCTCCATTGGGAGAAAGCCTTCTTTTACAAAAAGCGAAATTCCCTCTTTGATCGTCTCTGGAGAATGGCCCCTAGCCGTGATTATGGCCATAGGTCTTTGATTGAGGGCTGCATGATGAAAGCAGTTCCAGGAAGGTCCCTTCCACTGAAAATCAGGAAATCCTAAGGCAGCCGCTAAGTCTTCAACAAAAGACTGTTTTTTCCCAACAAGCTTTTCAACCCAGGTCAAATCTTTGTCTCGAAAATTTCGAAAGGTTCCGGTTTGTTCGTTGAAATCAATCCGGTAGTTTTTGTAGGGACCAGACTTTCCTACGTTTCGGTGAACCTGAGCAAATTCACCGCTCGATAACTTCAACTCTTGATCGGTCTCTTTGTGAAAGATAAAACTTGGAGTTGTTAAAAACGCGACATTGTCATCAAAGTCGAAAAAGTAAAAGCTTCGACCACCGAGATCAGCATTGCGATCGCGTTCGGTTTTTCTCTCAATCGGAAGTTCAAGTTGTCCAAAAAATTTCGCGCGTTGATTGGCGGCAAGTCTAGTGCGGAGTGGGCGCAAGCCTTTTGCAAAATTAAATTTTTCGGTTATCACTCGGAACTCACTTCTTAAAAAGTCAAATTTGAGATCCGCGGATTCTAACATATTTTTTGATAAAAATCATTTGAATTTGATGGTTTATCGCTAAGGAAGCTGGTCGCTTTGCGTTCTCTATTTATGAATTTTTTACTTTTTGAAAGCTTACTACTGATCTGAAACTGAACTATCACGCAAAATGCAGAGCAAATCGCTATCGCCAGAGGAGGTGAACTTTAAGCTCCCATCTCCTTGAATTTGCAGGTTTCGTCCCAATTTCTGGCCATTTGAAGCAAAGGAGACTTCGATCGCGTCAGCCCGACAGGCTACAGAAAAATCTGAAATTTGCTTATCTTCATCAGGGCTCGGCTGCACCATGATTTTCGCAATACTCTGAGCTTGATCCGATGCTTGCGAATCAAAATTGATGCTAACGCCTGACTGCAAAGGCTCATTAACTATACGCGCTCTAATACTAAAATTCTGTTCGATTTGATTCATAATGCAGCTGGCATTGTACTGAATTGCCAATCTTGAAATGACTGCCTGACAAGGGTCCACTCGCCCTCGCATTGCAGCCGTGGCAGTTTCAATCCGTCCCAAAGCCAGCAAACACAAAATTCCAAAGAACAACTTCATAAAATAATCCTATTCTCGCTCACGTTTAACTGCTGTTAAGTGAGAAATTTCTTGTCCTGAGCTGGTGCGTTCAAATGCCTGATTCGTTCCTGAAAGTGTTAATCCAAATCCACAATAATACTGATTGCAAGTATCTCCTGCGCTTACCTTTATGCCATTTCCTACTGAATCGATTTCAATTTTGCAAATATCTTTCTCATCAGGAATCACATCTTCATAAACCAATTTATTCGCTTTCAAAATCATCTCTCCGCTAAAATCACAAGTATGAATATTTCCGCCGATAATTGAAATCTGTGCGAAGTAGGTGTCTTTCAAATCACTCACTTTTGAAATAATCACTTTGTTGATAGTCCTTTCGAAACATAAATTTGAAGTCCAATCATCATCACTTACTTCATTCAAACAAGTCGTTTTATCCTCAGCACCAGTAAAGCTAATCCCAGTTTTTTGGCTGTACTCTCCCATGAAGTTCAGCGCCTTTTTTGGAAGTGCATTCACTGTACTGCCGCCAATAAACACCAATAAAACCACCACCCCAAGATGCCATTTCATACGAACCTCCCCAGATTAGTACCTAAAATCTCAGGGATTTAAAGAGCATCAATCATGCCATGAGAATGGCAATTCACTTAAACTTGAGGCCCTTATAGGCGTTTAAAAAAGGCACTGTGTCCTAAAATGTCACATTTTAGAGCGGCCGCGGGGAGATCTTGGACTCAGCCGTTGTTCATTTTAGCTTTTATACAATCAGTTTTCGGGCAGCCGCAGCCGTTTTCCGCTTGGCGGTTTCGGTTTCAGTTAGTCCGTATTGGTTAACTTCGTTTTCCCCCAACTCAAGGTTGGGGGAAAACGAACAGCTACTGAACTTTTTCAGTTGCTGATGCCGATTCAATCTCTGTAGTGTCCAAATTTATCTCTTATTGAGTCTTGCGGGTTGGGCTTTGTTTGGTTTCTTTGATGAAACTTCTTTTGCCTCAGTCGAATTTGCGACGGCGACCTTTGGTTTATTTGGTTTAGCTATTACCATAACTGACTTAGGCTTTTCCGTAGATTTTGCAGAAGTTTTTGCAGCTTTTTTCGCGACGAACTTGGGTGGCGCTTTGGGTTTTGGCTCTTCTTTTGTTACTGCGGGTTTAGGAGCTGAGGCCTTTTTTGGTTTTGCTTTTGATTTTTTTGTGCCGGCCTCACTTATTTTACTCGCCAATAATTCTATGGCTTGTGCAAGAGTGACGTCTTCAGGTTTGGTATTTTCAGGGACTGAAACATTCAATTTTCCGGTCTTAATATAAGGGCCATATTTGCCACTATAGACTTGAACTTCATCACCTGTCTCAGGATGCTTCCCAAGTTCTTTTATGGGAGCAGATTTTCCTCGCCCTTTTTTAGGTTGGGCGAGCAGTTCGAGTGCTCGATCCAATTTAATTTCAAAAAGATTGTCGGTTTTTGGAATCGATCTAAAATCTCCGTCATGAACAATGTAGGGGCCAAATCTTCCGAGTCCTGCTTTTACTTCTTTGCTCGTACCAGGGTGAACTCCCAAGGTTTTTGGCAGCTGTAATAATTCTTTTGCTTGAGCAAGACCCACGCTTTCAACGGGCATCTGGGGTGGAATGCTCACACGTTTGGGCTTTGCATCGGCCCCTGTTGATTCGCCCAATTGCACATAGGGACCATATCTTCCGGTCAAAACATAAATTTTCAGTTTTGTTACGGGATCAATACCGAGCGCATCTGAACCATTGATCTTTTGATCAATGAGTTTGTCGACGATTTCTCGTGTGATATCGGCCGGTGACTGCGCCTCTGGCAAAGAAGCACTCACTTCTTCACCATTTTTTTGCATCACACTCACATAAGCTCCGAAGCGACCGACTCGAAAACTCAATCCCTTTAAGCCCTCTAGAGTAATCGAGCGCGCCTCATCAGGATCAATTTTCTTCTCTTGAGATTCGACTTGTTTGAGCAAGCCCTTTTCTCCAAAATAGACACTCTTCAAATATTTCTTTTCATCTAAATCGCCATCTGCAATATCATCAAGTGACTTCTCCATCGATGAGGTAAATCCCAAATCAACATATTGCGGAAGATGTTGTTGCAAAAGTTTAGCAACGACCATGGCCGTAAAAGTTGGCGTCAATGCATTTGCCATTCTTCTTGCGTAGCCACGATCAATGATCGTGCTGATCACTGTCGCATAGGTCGAAGGACGTCCAATGCCTTCTTTCTCCATTGTTTGAACGAGACTCGCATCTGTATAACGAGCTGGCGGTTTGGTTTCATGCTCACTGACCTCAAGTTTTTGGCATTTGATAATATCGCCTACTTTAAGCTCAGGAAGCCTGACTTCGCGCTCATCGAGTGATCCTTGCTCGTCGTCTGAGCCTTCAACATAGGCCCGCAAAAATCCGGGAAACTCAATGGTCATACCACTCGCTGAAAAAATCGC
>JAYUEN010000216.1:0-1683 GCA_043739185.1 Bdellovibrionales bacterium | reverse complement strand
AGCGATATCAGGCACAGCTGATACTGAGTTTTTGACCATAACTGCGCCAATTCTTTGTAGGCTTCGCCATAGGCGAACTCGTTCGGTGTCCGACTTCGCGGGTATTTGATAAAGAAGGAGTAGCCAGTCTTTTTGCTTCATGTCGACGCTATGAGCCTCCCGGATTTTCGTCTCCAACTGTCGCAGGAGTCGAAATTCTGGTCAATATAATAATGTAATATATATTACATTACTATTTATGCTGTAATATGTTTTTATGAGTTATTTTGTGAAGCAATGACATCCCTCGAGGGGCCTAAGCCGTAAGCGATGTCGAAATCAACCGACTTCGGTCTTTCATTTTTTAATTCATATGGAGTGCTTATCTACGGCGATTATCATTGGAAGCTTCCGGGGCGCTCTGGAAATAGAAACAAATTTTTTAGCCAAACTACTCCTTACTTTGGCATCGGCGGTGGAATTTATTCTTGGAGTGCATCTTCTCGTTATGATGATCGCCCATGGGGGTGGAGAACAAATAACAGCTCGGGTGCTGGCCTCTACGGTCGGGTGCCATTTGGTGCGGAATGGGCCCCGAAAAGTTCTCCGATTGGAGTCTTCGCAGAAATTTCGCCTGGTCTAGCAGTTCTGCCGGGAATGTGGGTTACAATTGATATCAGAATTGGAATTCGTTACTATTTTTAAGTTACTCAGTTATTTCTTGGTGATCATTAATCTTTGGTCGCTTGTGTCCGAATTTAAATCGGCCGAATCAAATCGGCCGATTGCGCTCAACTTACTCTACTGAAGATTTGCTAGGATCAAGTGTAAATTCGATAATTGCTGAAGGCTGAGTTGACATTAAATCATCAATCGCTCGATATGTTAGGCGACTTTTGAAATCTGGATGGAGAGAATCGGTTTTGCAACGACCCATTGATCTGTCTTCCAGTCTTGCTTGCTCAATTAAACCTAAGTCAGCTTTTTCTGCTGAGCTTGCTGCATAGTAAACATCACCGCAAATATTATGTTCGATCCGAATAACATTTAAGCGAATTGTTACGAGCGCTGGAACCAAATCTGGGCAAGGTTGAGTCGAAGGACATTTAGGTCCGCGTTTTTTGACTTCAATCTCAATATAATCAGAGTTAAAGGCAACACTTGCGCCACCATAATCTTCAAACTTATTTGTAACTAAGTTCAAGTCAGCTGAAAAAAAGTCGACGTCAAGGTTTGCCGTTTTAGTAGCTGGAATCGGATGCGGATCAACTGATATTTGTGCTTGCACATGAAAGCTAAGTAAAAGTCCAAATGCCAAAAGCGATGCCTGAAGTGTTTTCATAAATTTCCCCTTATGATTTTCTGTTTTATTTGTTTGAAGGAACGTCCAGCAAATTCAGTATGCCACCTCACCTCAGCATTTTCAATACATATGATCACATTTGTGATCGCACATAATTATCAATTATAAATTATTTCAATATTATTATATAGTTATACATTTTTGCGCACGAGGCAAATACATAAATAATATTTTTTGTGATCAAAAATCGTAGCAAAGTGAGACATTAAGTGCGCCAATTTGAAACGCCATTCGCCGAGAATGCACGCTGCCAATGCCCGTCGCGCCAGAGTCCAACAGATTTGTGCTGCAGCAGATACCGACCTTGCAAGAAAAGTAAGACAAGATTTGGCGGCCGATTC
>JAYUEN010000215.1:0-5218 GCA_043739185.1 Bdellovibrionales bacterium | reverse complement strand
TCAGGCCGTTCCAGTTGCTCTAGACTATTCAAAAATCCATATGAAATTGAAAATGAAGAGATGAGAAAACAAAGTGTGATTCTTATGCTCTCAGTTTCAAACTTTTTATTTAGCTGTGCCAAAAATGAAGTTATTTCATCACAAGCTCCCAATCAGGCGGCTGGCCAATCGCCCGGCAAGTCGCCCGGAAGTCCAGGCGTGGTGAGTCCTCCCATTCATTCGAATATCGATTTTAGTGCGATCGTTTGGCCGAGTTCGATGAATGCCAATGATCAACGTGCGCTCGAATTAGCGCTTAATATTTCGGGAAGCTTTGAAGGCTTAGAATCCTGGACCAATATTACCAATAATTTTGATAAACAAGGTATGAGCTTGGGACTTCTTAGTCAGAATTTTGGGTCGGGCACTCTACAGCCACTCCTCATTCAAATGCGTGACCTTCACGCAGATGAAATGAATAAAATATTTTCAAAAGCTCATCTGCTTTCCCTCTATGCTATGCTCGCGGATTGGGAGAATTTAAGACCAAAATTTAAAGGCAAAACGCTTTCGATTTACGATCTCTTGGTGCTCGCAAGTCCTGAGCATAACTCGGTGGTATGGGCAGAAAAAAATCTTTACTCAGATAAAGCAGGACTCAAATTCCTGCCTGAATGGAAGACTGAATTTCAGACACTTGCGATAACTCCTGATTATATAAATTTGCAATTTGGCGAAGCGCTCGCAATGCACGCGCAGGCACTCGCCTATGCGAAGCAAACCGGCGTCAATCAACTGCGTACTTATCTCATGATGTTTGATATTGTAGATCAAGACGGGGATATGCCCGACCAAGACTTTGCAGATTATCAAAGTTTTTTAAAAGCTAATCCCAACGCCAGTGATGATGAGCGTTTGACTGAATTGGTTGATCTCAGAGTGCGGCAAGTGAATCCAATTTATGTTGAGGATGTGAGAAGTCGCAAAATGGCAATCGTCATGGGTCGGGGTCTTGTTCATACTGCGCAGAGAAATCTTGAAGTTCAATACAACTTTAATCGCCTTGAGCCTTACTAGGGCTCGGCCTAATACTAACGCGTAAAGTCCATCGTTGAGTGCTGCACCACTTTTGCATTAATCTATTGCCATACAAAATCAATTCGTAAGTCACCCTTGGAGTTATTATGGCAAAGATTGAAACCAGCCCAGAACTTGTTCAAAAAGTTTATGCAACGACCAGAGAAAATATCAAAAAATTTCAAGCGAAATACGCCAAAGACAATGGTGGTAAAAGCAAAACTCTCACCCTTGCCGAAAAAGTTTTGTTTGGTCATCTCGACGATGTCGCCACTCAAGATTTTGTCAGAGGAAAATCATTTTTATTATTGAGACCCGATCGCGTGGCAATGCAAGATGCAACCGCGCAAATGGCGATTTTGCAATTTATGCTAGCGGGAAAAGATGAAGCTCATGTGCCTTCGACTGTGCATTGTGATCACTTGATCAGAGCCAATGCCGGTGCTGATAAGGATATGGCAATTGCGATGGGTGAGAACAAAGAAGTCTATGATTTTTTAGCGACCGCGAGTTCAAGATATAATTTAGGATTCTGGAGGCCCGGCGCCGGCATCATTCACCAAGTCGTTTTAGAGAACTATGCCTTTCCGGGTGGACTTATGATTGGTACGGACTCTCATACTCCAAATGCTGGTGGCCTCGGAATGGCTGCCGTCGGAGTTGGTGGAGCGGATGCTTCTGATGTGATGGCAGGACTTGCTTGGGAAGTAAAAAATCCGCAACTCATCGGTGTGCATCTCAAAGGTAAAATGAATGGTTGGACTTCGGCAAAAGACGTAATCTTAAAACTCTGCGGAGTTCTCACCACAAAAGGTGGCACTGATAAAATCGTTGAATACTTTGGCGAAGGTTGCAAATCAATTAGTGCCACAGGCAAGGGTACGATCACAAATATGGGTGCTGAGCTTGGTGCCACTTGTTCGATTTTTCCCTATGATGAGCGCATGGCGACTTATTTGAAGACCACCAATCGCTCAGAACTTGCAAAGATTGCCGATGCCAATCGTGATATTTTGTCAGCAGATGCAGAAGTCGTTCAAAGCCCTGAAAAATATTTTGATCAAGTCATTGAAATTGATCTTGATACTCTAGAGCCGCACTGGGTAGGGCCACATTCGCCAGATGTTGCGCATCCAGTTTCAAAAATGAAAGCCGACGCAAAAGAAGGCGGCTGGCCGACGACACTTTCAGCGGCACTCATCGGATCATGCACAAATTCTTCTTACGAAGATATTGGTCGCTCGGCATTTATTGCTAAACAGGCTCTTGAAGCCGGAATCAAAATGCCTCAGTATTTTTATGTTTCTCCTGGATCGACCCAAATTCAAAATACCATTAGCCGCGATGGTCAGCTTGAAACTCTGAATAAGGTTGGTGCGACCGTTTTAGCAAATGCTTGTGGCCCTTGCATCGGCCAATGGAAGCGCGATGATATTAAAAAAGGTGATAAGAACTCAATCGTCACTTCTTTTAACCGAAACTTCCGCGCACGCAATGATGACAATCCAGACACACTTGCATTTATCGGCTCGCCTGAAATGGTGATGGCAGTTGGACTTGCTGGCCGACTCGATTTCAATCCTATGACCGATACACTCGATACTCCATCAGGTAAAAAATTGAAGTTGAGCCCTCCTGAAGCTCCTGAATTACCAGCCAAGGGATTTGTTGCAGATCCTGACGGTTACCAAGCGCCTAAAGGTAAAGCTGTTCAGGTTCAAGTTTCTCCAACTTCAGATCGCTTGCAATTGCTAACGCCCTTTCCTAAATGGAGCGGAAAAGATTTTGAAAATCTTTTTGTGCTTTGTAAAGCTAAGGGAAAGTGCACAACAGATCATATTTCTCCTGCCGGAAAGTGGCTAAAATATCGCGGCCATCTCGATAATATTTCAAATAATATGCTATTGGGCGCAATCAATTCTTTTAGTGGAGCCACCGGCCAAGGTAAAAACTTATTAAGCGGCGAGACTCTTGAGTTTGCTCAAGTTGCTAGGGCCTATAAAGCGAAAGCTCAGCCTTGGGTCATCATCGGAGATGAAAATTACGGCGAAGGATCTTCGCGGGAACATGCGGCTATGTGCCCACGACACCTCGGCGCACTCGCCGTCATTGCGAGAAGTTTTGCCCGCATTCATGAGACCAATTTGAAAAAACAAGGAGCACTTGCACTTTGGTTTGCTGATGCCACTGACTACGATAAAATCAAAGAAGATGATGTGCTTGCGATTCATGGCTTGACCACTTTTGCGCCAGCTAAGAATTTGCAACTTATTATCAAGCATAAAGATGGCAAATCTGAGACGGCTGAATTGAAACATACTTTCAATGCTGAGCAGATCAAATGGTTTAAGGCAGGAAGTGCTTTGAATCTTTTGCGGGATGTATAGCCCTTTAAATTCCCGGAACTTGACGTTGGTAGATAGCGGCATTTGCCGCTATTTTTCCTTAGTGGCCCATGGACCAAATCAGTTTTAACGGCAGCTGCGGCGGTTTACTGTTTGGCAGTTTCGGTGGGCTGTCTTCAGTGGGTCAGTTTGTACAAGCAAGCTCCTAATTGATCTGCCAACGGATGAAGCTCAATGAGTGAGTCCTCCATATCTATTAGCGCTTGAATTTCGCGTAAGCTTGCAAAGGCTATTACATAAAATCTTTTTCTCTCTTTTGGTGATGTTCTTGCTGATCCTTCAGCCAAATTCAAAACGACGCTGCTTGCAGCTCTTTCGAGTTGGTCTTTTAAAAAGTACGGAAGCTTTTGCCCTCGTGCTTTTTTGTAGAGACTTAGAGCCAATTGATAAGATTTGAAATTTGACAGCATAAATACTCCCTTCTTTCTTTTTGTTTGCGTCGTCGTGAGACTTGGGACGCAAACAAAAAGAAAGAAGGGAGTATTTATGCTTAAGAATTTTCGTTGTTATCAATTGGCTCTAAGTCTCTACAAAAAATGTGAGCAGATCAAAGCTAAAGCTTATATAAAAGACCAACTCGAAAGAGCAAGTCTGAGCATTGTATTGAATTTGGCCGAGGGTTCAGCAAAAACCACAGCAAAAGAGCGAGCTAGATTTTATTCAATCAGCTATGCTTCACTTCGTGAAACTCAAGTTTTACTTGAGATTCTTGAGCAAGCCGAATTGAGTAAAATTGCCAATGAGCTAGGTGCAATGATCTACAAATTAAAAACAAAATAGAGTTGAAATTAAGGGGGCCGGATCCAGACTCGGCATCTGGCCCCGCCTCGGGATCCGATGCAGCTAACTGAAAACTGTTTGCCTGACTCTGAAGCGATCTATTTCCCAAGCGGAAATAAATATTGGGTATGAACTGCCATTTGAGCTTTGTCGTCAGCTGAGTGATTGCTTTTTGGCATTGAGTAAATCTCAATTACAGGGCCGCCAAGTATATAGTGATTTTGCTTGATCCACTTCATGGCCTTTGGATAAACCTTCATGGGCCCAATTGAAGGTGCGCCATCAAATTCGGCGGTTAAATAAAAGCGTCGCGGAATTTCGCGAAATGAAAATTGCGTTGGGAGATTTTTGGCTTCTTCGCTTACGAGGCAGCCGCCATTACTTTGAAGGCGTTCCTCCATGACAGTTTCGGGATCATCGAGAAATTCTCCGAAGCTTAAGTCACACGGCATATTTGCGGTCTTTGCCCATTTTTCAACGGGCTCGATACTCTCTAAAATTTTATG
The DNA here is from genome assembly GCA_043739185.1 of Bdellovibrionales bacterium. Lineage (GTDB taxonomy): Bacteria > Bdellovibrionota > Bdellovibrionia > Bdellovibrionales > JAMPXM01 > JAYTQQ01. Next base: position 471 of record JAYUEN010000215.1, on the reverse strand, counting down.
ATAGGCACCCACATGATGTGAAAAAACAATCTTATAAGGCCCAAGTTCTTGGCTTTTGAGCTCAACTTCTTTGTAGGCTCCAAGATGAATATACAAATAGCTGGCAAAGCCGATAATCGTAAGCAGAGTTGTTGAAATCACAAGGGGAAGAAGTTTCATTAGAGGCTCTGCCAATCTATTTTTTTATCTTTAAAAATCAGGCTCCCGTTTGGAGAAACTGCGAGAAGTTCTTCACTCAGATGAGGGTTTTTATTAAGGGCTTGCGTGAGTTGCAGACAAGTGCCTTCAGTCAAGCTTTCAGATTCAGCGGACTTTAAACACAAAGAGAGATCGCGGCTCAGAGTTTTTAAAAAAGCGCTCCAGTTTTGTTCGGTCACCTTGGTGTGCAAATTCAAATGCGTAGCCCCTAGATTTTGTGGCGAATCAAAAACATTTAAGCCAATGCCAATGACACAACGGCCTTCACGACCT